>JAXDPC010000112.1:0-5614 GCA_034668525.1 Sphingomonadales bacterium | reverse complement strand
GGAAGCGCCGCGTGCCGGCAAAATCGGCGACATTGTCGGGCGTCAGCTCGACCTTCTCCGCTTTGCCCTCGAGAATCCGGCGCAGCACCTTGCGCGCGACCTTGGCGATCTCGCGCTCCAGGGTGCGGACGCCGGCCTCCCGCGTGTAATAGCGGATGAGGGTGCGCACGCCGTCCTCGGTGAAGACGAGCTCGCCTTCCTTGAGTCCGTGCGCCTCGATCTGCTTCTCGATCAGATGCCGCCGGGCGATCTCGACCTTCTCGTCCTCGGTATAGCCTTCGAGCCGG
The DNA here is from genome assembly GCA_034668525.1 of Sphingomonadales bacterium. GTDB lineage: Bacteria > Pseudomonadota > Alphaproteobacteria > Sphingomonadales > Sphingomonadaceae > Allosphingosinicella. The sequence goes on along the minus strand of JAXDPC010000112.1, from coordinate 5,327 downwards.
ATGATCTCCATCCGGTCGAGCAAGGGCTGCGGCATGTCCATCGTGTTCGCCGTGGTGACGAACATGACGTCCGACAAATCGTAGTCGATCTCGAGATAATGGTCCTGGAAGCGGCTGTTCTGCTCGGGATCGAGCACCTCGAGCAGGGCCGAGGCCGGGTCGCCCCGGAAATCCTGGCCGAGCTTGTCGATCTCGTCGAGCAGGAACAGCGGGTTCGACGTGCCCGCCTTCTTCAGGTTGGCGATGATCTTGCCGGGCAGCGAGCCGATATAGGTCCGCCGGTGGCCGCGTATCTCGGCCTCGTCGCGGACGCCGCCCAGCGACTGGCGCACGAACTCGCGGCCCGTCGCGCGCGCGATCGAGCGGCCGAGCGACGTCTTGCCGACGCCGGGCGGGCCGACCAGGCACAGGATCGGGCCCTTCAGCCGGTTGGTCCGCGCCTGGACCGCCAGATATTCGACGATCCGCTCCTTCACCTTGTCGAGCCCGTAATGGTCCTCGTCGAGAATCGCCTGCGCCTCGGCGATGTCCTTCTTGACCTTGGACTTCTTGCCCCAGGGCAGGCCGAGCAGCACGTCGAGATAGTTGCGGCTGACGGTGGCCTCGGCCGACATCGGCGCCATCGCGCGCAGCTTCTTGAGCTCGCCCTGGGCCTTGGACCGCGCCTCCTTGGAGAGCTTGGTGCGCTCGATCTTCTTGGCGAGCTCGGCGAGCTCGTCGCCCTCCCCTTCCTCGCCTTCGTTGCCGAGCTCGCGCTGGATCGCCTTCAATTGCTCGTTGAGATAATATTCGCGCTGGGTCTTCTCCATCTGGCGCTTGACGCGCGAGCGGATCTTCTTCTCGACCTGGAGCACGCCCAATTCGCCCTCCATGAAGGCGAACACCATCTCGAGCCGTTTCACCGGATCGAGCTCCGCGAGCAGAGCCTGCTTGTCGGCGACCTTGATATTGATGTTGGCGGCGACCGCGTCGGCGAGCTTGGAGGGCTCCTCGATCTGGCCGAGCTGCACCGCCGTCTCGGCCGGCAGGCGCTTGTTGAGCTTCGAATAATTCTCGAACTGCTCGACCACCGAGCGCATCAGCGCCGAGACTTCGGCGCCCTCCGGATCGGCGCTCTCGATGTCCTCGACCTCGGCGACGAGATGGCCGCCTTCCTCGCGCATGGCGGAGAGCGAGGCGCGGCGCTGGCCCTCGACCAGCACGCGCACGGTGCCGTCGGGCAGCTTCAGGAGCTGGAGGACGGTGGCGACGACGCCGAGATCGTAGAGCGCCTCGCGGTCGGGATCGTCCTCGGCGGGATCGAGCTGCGAGACCAGGAAGATCTCCTTGTCGGCGGCCATGGCGGTCGCCAGCGCGGCGACCGATTTGTCGCGGCCGACGAACAGGGGCACGATCATCTGCGGAAAGACGACGATGTCGCGAAGGGGAAGGACCGGAAGGGTCTGGGTCATGAATACTCCACTCGGCCCTGAGGCTCTGTTGCTTGCCCCCTATATGGGCGCGGCCGCGGGCCCGATCAATCGCCGGGCCGCGGCGACGGGCCGAGCCGGGCGACGCGCAGGTGGAGCGGCATGACGAGCGGCCGCCGGTCCTGCCCCCAGAGCCTGCCGACCTCGGCCAGCCCCGCCTCGATCGTCTCCTCCCCGCCCGCGGCGGCGAAATCGCGCAGCGCCGACCAGCTCGACATGTATCCGCGCACCTCCTCGAAGCTCCAGTCGAGATAGATCGCGAAGGCGCCGAGCCTGATCTCCTCGCCGGGAAAGGGGATCGAGCGGTAGCCGTCCCAGAGCAGCCGGTTCTGCACCGCCCAATGGCCGGCGAGCGGCGGCAGCAGACGCTCGTTGATCGCCCGGTCGATCTCGGGCGAGACGTACATCCAATCATAGCCGAACGCCGCCAAGACCCCGCCGGGCTTTAGCACCCGGCGCACCTCGGCGTAGAAGGCGTCGAGATCGAACCAGTGCATTGCCTGCGCGGCGACGGCGAGGTCGACCGAAGCGTCCGGGAGCGACACATGCTCCGCTCGCTCCACACGATAAGCGACGCGCTCGTGCGGGATCGCCTCGGCAATCTGCCGTTCGCTGGGATCCGTAGCATAGACGCGGGCGAAATGGCCTGCCAAACCGATCGCGGCCTGCCCGTTCCCAGTTCCGCAGTCCCAGGCGAGGTCCCGCCCCGGGGCGAGCCCCGCCAGCGCTTCGAACAGGTGCGGCGGATAATTAGGCCGGCCGTGCCGGTAGGCGCCGGCGAAACCGGAGAAGCGATCGACGAAGGGCGCGCTCATGCGCGGAGCCCGTCAGGCCGCGCTCTCGCCCTTCTTCTCGGCATAGACGCGGACCGGCTCCTTGCGGCCCTCGACCACGTCCCGGTCGATCATCACCTCGTCGACGCCGTCCATGCCGGGCAGGTCGAACATGGTGTCGAGCAGGATGTTCTCGAGGATCGAGCGCAGGCCGCGGGCCCCGGTCTTGCGCTCGATTGCCTTCTTGGCGATCGCGACCAGGGCGTCGTCGGTGAAAGAGAGCTTCACGTCCTCCATGTCGAACAGCTTCTGATACTGTTTGACGAGAGCGTTCTTCGGCTCCCTGAGGATCTTGACGAGCGCGTCGATGTCGAGGTCCTCGAGCGTCGCGATCACCGGCAGGCGGCCGACGAACTCGGGGATGAGGCCGAACTTCAGGAGGTCCTCGGGCTCGGTCTGGCGCAGCACTTCGCCGGTGCGGCGCTCGTCGGGAGCCGCCACATAAGCGCCGAAGCCGATCGACTTGCCCTGGAGGCGGTCGGCGATGATCCGCTCGAGCCCGGAAAAGGCGCCGCCGCAGATGAAGAGGATGTTGGTCGTGTCGACCTGCAGGAACTCCTGCTGCGGATGCTTGCGTCCGCCCTGCGGGGGCACGGAGGCGGTCGTTCCCTCCATCAGCTTCAGGAGCGCCTGCTGGACGCCCTCGCCCGACACGTCGCGGGTGATCGAGGGATTGTCCGACTTGCGGCTGATCTTGTCGATCTCGTCGATATAGACGATGCCGCGCTGCGCCCGCTCGACATTGTAGTCGGAGGACTGGAGCAGCTTGAGGATGATGTTCTCGACGTCCTCGCCGACATAGCCGGCCTCGGTGAGCGTCGTCGCGTCGGCCATGGTGAAGGGCACGTCGAGGATGCGCGCCAGCGTCTGGGCGAGCAGGGTCTTGCCGCAGCCGGTCGGCCCGACAAGCAGGATGTTCGACTTGGCGAGCTCGACGTCCGCGCCCTTGGCGCCGTGGGCGAGCCTTTTGTAATGGTTGTGGACCGCGACCGACAGCACGCGCTTGGCGTGGCTCTGGCCGATCACATAATCGTCGAGGACCTTGCAGATCTCGAGCGGTGTCGGCACCCCGTCGCGCGTCTTCACGAGCGAGGATTTGGTCTCCTCGCGGATGATGTCGTTGCAGAGCTCGACGCACTCGTCGCAGATGAACACGGTCGGCCCGGCGATGAGCTTCCTCACCTCGTGCTGCGACTTGCCGCAGAAGGAGCAGTAAAGGGTGCTCTTGGAGTCGCCGCCGCTGAGCTTCGTCATTCGTACAACCTTTTCAGGCGCTTCCCGCCTGCCTCATAACGCGCCGCCCGCATCCTGACGGCAAATTAGCACGATCACAATGGCCTAAACGTTAAGCCCGCGCCCGAATGCGCCGCAGCCGTCCCCGATCCGGACCGGAAAAGGCCGCCGCCTCAACTATCTAGGATGCCCCGCTCGCTTCCGCCAGAGGCGCCCGCGCGGCGATGGTGACTCCATCCCAGCTTATATCCTGGCACTGGCCGGCGGGGTCGCGGCTCATCGCCACCGCCCGCGGAATCGCCTGGGCCAGCGCCCGGCGCCCCCGCGCGATCGCGCCGGGGTCGAGCGGCATCCGCACGGCCACGCCGCCGCGCAAGCCGATGCCGACCGCGTCGAGCGACTGCCCCGAGGCGGCCGCCCTCAGCAGGTCGTCGGCCGGCACCCGCAGGTAATTGCCGGGTTCGACCGAGTCGCGCGCGATGCTTCCATCGGCGAGAGGGAGGGCGACGTCGCCGAGGCGTAGCTCGAACGCGCGGATCCGCAGGTGCCGGGAGCTCCGGAACCTCAGCGAAATCTGCAGCAGCGCCGAATCCCCCCACTGTTCGATCAGGATGCTTGCGCCGCGCGCGCCCTCGGCGCTCCACCGCCAGTGGTTCTGGACGGCGCGGACGGCGCCGTCCGCCTCCAGGATCAGGCTGCTGGAGCCGACCACCTCGCCGTCGCGGATTTCGCTCGTGCACGACCAGGTCGGCCCGTCCCGTGCGCTCGGCCCGGGCCGCCCCGTCGCACAGCCGAAGAGCGCCAAAGCCGTCCAGACAGGAGCCGCCCGCATGCCAGTGACGCTAGCGCGCTCCGGGGATGGCGATCAACACCGGCCTCCAATTAGCTGCTGGAGTCCCCGTCACGCACCCTTTAGCTTCGCTGCAAGGGGAGAGCGGATGGCGAAGAAAGGCGGGGGAAAGGCGACGCCTGGCGGCGGCACGGTGGAGGTCGCCGCCGCGGCGGCCGCGCCGCAGCCGGCGGCGCCCGCGCCGGGCGACAGCAGGATCAGCGTTTCGCGCGGGCTGGCGGGCTGGCTCGAGCGGACGCGGTGCAGCCTCGCCTTCACCTCCTACCAGACCGGGCAATTGTTCCTGGTCGGCCGGCTGCCCGAGGGCAAGATCAGCTTCCACCAGCAGAATTACGTGCGCGCCATGGGCGTCCACGCGACTCCCCAGCGCGTCTATCTCGGCGCCCTGTTCCAGATCTGGCGGCTGGAGAATGTGCTCGCCCCGCACGAGCGCGCCAACGAGCATTTCGACCGGCTCTACGTGCCGCGCAACGCCCAGACCACCGGCGACATCGACGTTCACGAGCTCGCGGTCGACCGCGCCGGCCGGGTCGTGTTCGTCAACACCAAATACAGCTGCCTCGCGACGCTCAGCGTCACCCGCGGGTTCCGGCCGATCTGGAAGCCGCCCTTCATCTCGCGCCTCGCCGCCGAGGACCGCTGCCATCTGAACGGCCTGGCGATGAAGGATGGCGTCCCCGCCTACGTCACCGCGGTGAGCCGCTCGGACGTGCTGAACGGCTGGCGCGACCGGCGCCACGAAGGCGGGGTGCTGGTCGAGGTCGCGACCGACCGGATCGTCACCGACCAGCTCTCCATGCCGCACAGCCCGCGCATCGCCGAGGACGGAATCTGGCTGCTCGATTCGGGGCGCGGCATGCTGGCCCGGGTCGATCCCGAGACCGGCGCCAGGACGGACATCGCCTTCTGCCCCGGCTTCCTGCGCGGGCTGGCGCTATATGG
>JAXDPC010000111.1:0-10003 GCA_034668525.1 Sphingomonadales bacterium | reverse complement strand
CGGCGCGCACCGAGATCTACTCTTATTATTATCTGCTCCCCGACAAGAAGCTCATGGCGCCGATCTTCGCGGCACCCACGCCCTGGCTGCAGCGGGTGACGATGCCGCTCTTCTACCCGCTGATGCGCAAGATGATCGCCGCTCAGCTCAAGCTCAGCCCGGAGCGGGCCGAGGAGGCGCGCGGGAAGATCCTCTCCAGCTTCGACGAGACCGACCGCCGCGTCGCCGACGGCCGCCTCTATCTCAACGGCGACGAGCGGATGACGCTGGCCGACATCGCGCTCGCCGCGGCCGCCGCGCCGCTGCTGCTGCCCAAGGGCTTCGGCACGGTGCTGCCGACGGTCGAGCAGTCGCCGCCGCCGATGGCGGAGCTGATGCGCTCCTTGGCCCAGCGCCCTACCGCGCGCTACCTGCAGCGCCTCTATTCGGAAAGTCTGGCCAAGGCGCGGGCGCGGCGCGAAGCGGGCGCTGCGGGCTAGGGCCGGCTACCCGGACCGCTCTCCGAGCCAGATGCGAATCCGTCCGGGCGCATCGGCTAACGGATCGGTAACCGGGCCGCTCCGCGACCTCGGCGCACAGACACCTTCCAGCTCGTCCTCCCAAACGGTCCCTGGCGGCGCATATGCCTGGCTCACATCGTTGTGCGTCTCGCCGTCGTGGGACCCGCCGCGAAACGTACGCTGGAGGACGGTGACCGACATATTGGTGCAGTCGCCTCGCACGCGGTCGAGTGAGTGCGTGATGCCCTCGATCGGGGGCAGGAACACGCGCGTTGCCCAGTAGTTCACTTGGGAGCCGTCGCGCCCGATCGTGTCAAAGTCCACGTAGACGACGATCGTACGGTTGCCGGCTACCGCTCGCCAATCGACTGCGCGAGCTTGTGAAGCTGCGCAAAGCAGCAAGAAGCTCGTTACCCCGTGGATTACTTTCACCGTCGCCCCTGCGTCCGCAGGAAAAACGTACTTCAAGGGCGATTGCCGTGCAACGATCCCTTCGTGAAGGGTGCCAAGCAGGCGGCACTCCACCGACGGTGAAAACGGCAGCCAGTAGTTCAATCATCCGGGAGGAGCGTTGATGCGATGCGAAGCAGGGCGTCCGTTGCCCGCTCTCCTCACTTCCCCAAGCGGGCGAGCAGCGCTTCGGCCGCCGCCGGGGCGCGGATTTTGGCACCGTTGATGAAGAAGATGAAGACCTCGCGGCCGCTCTGCGACCAGCGGCGCGCGAGGGCCGCCCAGCGGTCGAGCTCGGCCGGCGCATAGCCCGAAGGCTCGTCCTCGCGCATGGCCTTGAGGCGGGCATAAGCGAAATCAGGGCCGGGAGCGTCGATCAAGGGCACGCCCGGCGCATCGACTAGGGCGACCGCGGCCCCGGCCTCTGCCGCGATCTCGGCGAGCGGCGCGTCGCGAAAGCTCTCGTGCCTGACCTCGAGCACGTGGCGGAGCCGAACTCCGGCGGCTTCGCGCGGCAGCAAGGCGAGGAAGGCGCGAAGGTCGTCGGCGTCGAAGCTCTTGGTCTCGGCGAGCTGCCAGAGGATGGGGCCGAGGCGGTCTCCCAGCTCCTCCAGGCCCTGGGCGCAGAATTTTGCGAGCGCCTCGCCGGCCTCCGCCAGCACGCGGCGATTGACGCAGAAGCGCGAGCCCTTGATCGCGAACTTGAAGCCGGGCGGCGTCGCATCCGCCCAGCGGCGGTAGAGCTCGGGCCGCTGGAGCTTGTAGAAGGTGGCGTTGATCTCGATCGCGGTGACGCGGCGCGAGGCGTGCTCGAGCTGCTTCGCCCTGGGCAGGCCCGGCGGGTAGAAGGTGCCGCGCCAGGGATCGTAATCCCAGCCGCCGATGCCGACGTGGATCGTGCCGCTCATGCCGCATCCTCCATCTCGCGCACCGCCGCTTCGAACAGTGCCGGGGTCGCGGCCGCGATGACGCGGCCGGTCGAGAGGTCGGCCCTGCCGGCCCAGTTGCCGATCACGCCGCCCGCCGCCTCGACCACGGGCACCAGCGCCTGATAATCGTGCGCCTTGAGGCCGCACTCGACGACGAGGTCGAGCGAGCCGGCGGCGAGGCGGCCGTAGGCGTAGCCGTCGAGGCCGTAGCGGGTGGTGCAGGCGGCGCGCCTCAGACGGAGGAAGCCTTCGAGCCCGGCCTCGCCGAGGATGAACGGTTCGGTCGTCGTCAGCCGGGCCTCGGACAGGACCGCGCAGCCGCTGGTTTGGAGCGGCAGCGTGCCGGCGGCGCCGTGGAACAGGCCACGCCCGCCCGCGGCGGCGAAGCGCTCGCCGAGGCAGGGCGCGTCGATCAGGCCGAGCACGGGGCGCCCCTCCTCGAGCAAGGCGATCAGCGTCACCCAGGTCGGCAGCCGGCAGATGAAGGAGCGGGTGCCGTCGACCGGATCCAGGCTCCAGACATAGGGGCCGTTCGCGGCCTTTTCCGGATATTCCTCGCCGGCGATGCCGTGATCGGGATGCTCCGCCTCGATCAGCGCGCGCATGACGCGCTCGCCCTCGCGGTCGGCGTCGGTCACCGGATCGAAACCGGATGCGCTCTCCTTGCCCTCGACCGCGCAGCCGGCCTCCCAGCGGCGCAGCGTCTCGCTGCGCGCCGCGTCGGCGAGGCGATGCGCGAAGGCGAGCAGCGCCTTCATTCCGCAATCCCGTCCAGAAAGGCCTCGACCTCGGCCAGCCCGACGCCGCGTTCGACATAGGCCTTGCCGATGCCGCGTGCGAGGATGAAGGGAAGGCGGCCGCGCTCGATCTTCTTGTCGCCCCTCATGTGGGCGACCAGCCGGGCGGGTTCGGCGGCCACGCTGACCGGCAGGCCCGCGGCGGCAAGATGGGCGCGGACCCGGGCGGCATCCTGTGGCGGGCAGATTCCCCGCGCGGCCGAGAAATCGAAAGCCAGGACGATTCCCGCCGCCACCGCTTCGCCGTGGAGCAGGCGATCCGAGAAGCCGGCCTCGGCTTCGAGGGCATGGCCGAACGTGTGGCCGAGGTTGAGCAACAGGCGGCGACCGTGCGTCTCGCGCTCGTCTGCGGCCACGATGGCGGCCTTGCCCCGGACCGCGGCGGCGATGGCGTGACGCCGCGCCTCCGCGTCGCCCGCCAGCAGGGCGGCGCCGTTCGCTTCGAGCCAGGCGAAGAATGCCGCATCGGCGATGAGCGCATATTTGACGATCTCCGCATAGCCGGCACGCAGGTGACGGAGGTCCAGGGTCTCCAGGCATTCGGGGTCGATCAGCACCGAAGAGGGCTGGTGGAATGCGCCGACCAGATTCTTGCCGGAGGCGGCGTTGATGCCGGTCTTGCCGCCGACCGAGCTGTCGACCTGGGCGAGCAGACTGGTCGGGACCTGCACGAAGCGGCAGCCGCGCTTCAGGATTGCCGCGGCGAAGCCGGCGAGGTCGCCGATCACGCCGCCGCCGAAGGCGAGGATATGGTCGCCGCGCTCGACGCCGAGCGCGAGCAGGCGCTCGACGAGGTCGATCAGCACCGGCCAGCTCTTGCTGCCCTCGCCCGGGGGCACCAGCAGCGGCACGGCTTCGATCGGCGCCAGCCCGCGGACCAGCCGCTCGCCCTGCGCCGCCCACACCCGTTCCTCGCTCACGGCGATGAGGCGCCCGTCGCGGGCGAGCGGTGCGAGATGCGCGTGCGCGCGCTCCACCAGCCCGGCACCGATCAGCACGTCGTAGCTGCGCGACCCGAGGCCGACCGGCACCCGCTCCATGCTCAGCCGCACTGCGCGCGGTGGAGCAGTTTGTGGTCGGCGAGGACCAGAGCGACCATCGCCTCGATCACCGGCGCGCCCCTGATCGCGACGCACGGGTCGTGGCGCCCGGCGACGCCCAATGCGGGCACCGAGGAGGTCGGCTTGAACGCGGCACGGACCAGGATCGGCTCGCCGGTCGCGATCCCGCCGGCGATCCCCCCGGCCGTCCCGGGGTCGGCATTGTCCTCGCCGCGGAGCCGCGCCGCCGTGAATCCCGCGCCGATCTCGACCGCCTTGACGGCGTTCACCGACATGCAGGCGGCGGCGAGGTCGGCGTCGAGCTTCGCGTAGACCGGCGCCCCCCAGCCCGCCGCGGCCCCCGTCGCCACGCACTCGCAGACGGCGCCCAGCGAGCTTCCGTCTGCCCGCGCCGCGTCGAGCATTGCCGGCCACGCATCCTCCTCGGCCGAGCCTCCGATCTCGACGATCCGCGCTTCGATCCGCACCTCGGGGATGACCAGGCGGGCGATCGCCCCCGCGGCGACGCGGGCGGCGGTCTCGCGAGCCGAGGCGCGGCCCCCGCCTCGCGGATCGCGCAGGCCGTATTTCGCCTGATAGGCGGCGTCGGCATGACCCGCGCGCGGGGGCATTCCCGCATAGTCCCTGGGGTGCGCATCGACATTGTCGATGAGGAGGCTGATCGAAGTGCCCGTCGTCCGTCCTTCGTAGGTGCCCGAAAGGATTCGCACGACGTCCGGCTCGGCCCGGGGGCTGGTGTGGCGGGAGAGGCCGGGACGGCGCCGGTCGAGCCACGGCTGGATGTCGGCTTCGCTGAGCGGCAGGCCGGGAGGGCAGCCGTCGACGACGGCGCCGATCGCCGGTCCGTGGCTCTCGCCCCAGCTGGTCAAGCGGAAGACGCGGCCGAAGGTGTTGAAGCTCATCGCCCGCCGCTCATGCACAAGCGCGGCGGGGCGCGTCAAATCTCTCCCTCAGGCTAGCCGGTCTGTTGGCTGAGCGACGGACGACGATCGTCCCGCCAGCCAACGTTGCTACATTGCAGGTTGGCTCGGCCATGGTATCAGCGTGGCGGAGGCGCCGTGGATCCGAATGGCATCAAGGAATGGGCAGGCGCGGTGGCGCCCTACGTCGCCTTTATCGCCGCTTTCTCGGCGATCCTCACCTATCGCCGCGCCAAAAAAGTGGAGGTCGCGCGGCTGCAGAAGCAGATATTCGACGATCTCTTTCTCAGCGGCAATTTCGACGCGATCCGCGAGGCGCTGGACTGGGACTATGCGAAGAAGATCGGACCCGTCCTGCGCACGCTCCATGCGAAGCCGGAACAGGTCGACCAGACTGGCCGTACGACGCTCACCCAGCTGACAATTTCCTGAATCTCATCGAATACGTCCTCTATCTGGAGCAGGACAAAAAGCTGCTGACCGCCGGGGACCGCAGAGCGCTGCTCGCCTACTGGATCGACGCCGTCGCGCGCGAGCCCGAGTTGCGTGCCTACGTCTCGCGCTATAATTACGAGAGACTGGCGGCATGCCTGTCAGCGGAGAAAGCCTGATGGCGTCGACGGAGCCCAGCCTGGTCTTCCTCTACGGATCGCTACGGCGGGACGAGCCGATGTTTCGCGAACTAGGGTTATCGAGGGCGCTTGAATTCCTCGGCGAGTCCGCATTTCCCGGAGTCTTGTACGACTTGGGTGACTATCCCGGCGCGGTGCCTGGCGACGGCCTGGTCTTCGGAGAACTCTATCGGATAACCGATACGACCATTCTGGCAGCGCTGGACAAATATGAAGAGTTCGACCCGAACCGGATCGAGCGTTCGCTGTTCCTGCGTCGGGCGGTCCCCATCCCCGGCCGGGGGGAGGCGTGGGTCTATTTCTACAACGGTGCGCCTTCCGGTGGCGATCGCCGAATTGCGTCCGGCGATTGGCGAAAGCGGCGGTCGGCAGCTTGATCTGAGTCCATCGCCCGAAGGTGTTGGAGCTCCATAGGCGGCGGTGCCTGTCAATTCCTCGCCTCGCCTTGCCGCGCGCCGCGGGTTAGGGCGGCGGCGATGGACGAATTCTACCGCATCCGCCGGCTGCCGCCTTACGTCTTCGCGGAAGTGAACGCGATGAAGGCGGCGGCGCGGGCGCGCGGCGAGGACATCGTCGATCTCGGCATGGGCAATCCCGACGGCGCGCCGCCGCCGCACGTGATCGAGAAGCTCGCCGAGGCCGCCCGCAATCCGCGCGCGCATCGCTACTCGGCGTCCAAAGGCATAAGCGGGCTGAGACGCGCCCAGGCGGCCTATTACCAGCGCCGCTTCGGAGTCGATCTCGATCCGGAAAGCGAAGTGATCGTCACTCTGGGCTCGAAGGAAGGGCTGGCCAACCTCGCCCAGGCGATCACGGCGCCGGGCGACGTCGTGCTCGCGCCCAATCCCTCTTATCCGATCCACCAGTTCGGCTTCATCATCGCCGGCGCCGCGGTCCGCTCGATCCCGGCCGCGCCGGGCGAGGCCTTTTTCGACATGCTCGAGCGCGCGGTCCGCTTCACCGTGCCCAAGCCCGCGGTGCTGGTGATCGGCTACCCGTCCAATCCGACCGCTTATGTCGCCGATCTTCCCTTCTACGAGCGGGTGGTCGGCTTCGCGCGCGAGCACGGCCTGTGGGTGATCAGCGACCTCGCTTATGCCGAAATCTATTTCGGCGCGACGCCGACTCCCTCGATTCTCCAGGTCGCGGGCGCGAAGGAGGTGGCGGTCGAGTTCACGTCCATGTCCAAGCCCTATTCGATGGCAGGCTGGCGGGTCGGCTTCGCGGTCGGCAACGCGCGGCTGGTGGGGGCGCTGGCGCGGGTCAAATCCTATCTGGATTACGGCGCCTTCACCCCGGTCCAGGCGGCAGCGGTGGCGGCCCTCAACGGCCCGCAGGACATCATCGAGGCCAATCGGCGCCTCTACCGGTCGCGGCGCGACTGCCTGGTCGAGAGCTTCGGCCGCGCCGGCTGGGACATTCCTTCGCCTGAGGCAAGCATGTTCGCCTGGGCGCCGGTGCCGGACAAATTCCGGCACCTCGGCTCGGTCGAGTTCGCCAAGCGCCTGCTCGCCGAGGCGCATGTCGCGGTCGCCCCCGGGGTCGGCTTCGGCGAGGAAGGGGAAGGCTTCGTCCGCATCGCGCTCGTCGAGAACGAGCAGCGCATCCGCCAGGCGGCCCGCGCGGTGAAGACGCTGCTGCGCTGAGCCGGGCGCGTCAGTCGTCCGGCTGCGCCGCTTCGCCGGTCACCAGCTCCACGAGATGCTCGAGAGCGCGCGGGTCCGTGATCCTGATCCGGCGCCGTTCCTGGACCACGATCCCGCGCCGGCCGAGAAAGCGCATCTCGCGGGTGATCGCCTCGCGGTGGGTGCCGACGCGCGCCGCCAGCTCGGCGTGGGTGGGCGCCGGGTCGAGCACCAGCTCGCCTCCCGCGGGCGCGGCGGCTCCGCACATGCGCAGCAGCTCGCAATGGAGGCGGCTGCTCACCCGGAGCGCGTTGAGCTCGAACACGCGGTCGGTAAGGTCGCGGATGCGCTCGGTGAGGCGGCGGGCGAGCCACAGGGCCGTGGTCGGATCTTCGATAGCGGCGCTGCGGAAGGCCTCGGCGCCGGCCGCGGCGAGCGCGCAATCGGTCAGGGCGACGATCGAGGCGCTGCGCGGCTGCCCGTCGATCGCCGAAAGCTCGCCGAAGAGATCGCCCTCGCCCAGGTCGCGGAGGATGACCTCGCGGCCGGCGAGGGAGTGGAGCGAGACCTGCACCCGCCCCTGCAGGACCAGATAGACGTTGGTGGAGGTGCTGCCGAGGGCCAGGATCGTCCTGCCGCTCCGCGCCTTGATCAAGGTCGCATCCTGCCAGAGACGCTCGACGAGCCTCGCCGGCAGATTGCTCACGATCGCGTCGCTCGGGGCGATCCCGCTGATCAAGACGCTCCCCTTTCGGGCAACAGCGTAGCGCGGCGTGGACGACGGTCAATCGCCGGCGCGCGGGCCCTTCCTCGACCTCTGTTGCATAAAGTATTGATCCGGCCGATGATGTGCGCTGCATCCGAGGGGACATTGGGGATGCGGACGGGGCCGATCGATGATCTTCGCCGCGGGGAGGGCCGATTGCGCCCGCCCGCCCTTCGCCGTTACCTGACCGTCCTGTTCTCCGATTTGTCCGCCTCGACCTCGATCTCCGGCTGCCTTCATCACGAATATTACAGCGAGTTGATGGATGAGGTGGGACGCCTTTACGAGCGGATCACCGAGAGTCACGGGGGCACGGTCGCGCAGATCAGCGGCGACGGCCTGCTCGCCTTGTTCGGCTATCCCGACGTTCGTGAGGGCGATGCGCGCCGCGCCATCGCCGCCGCCCTCGATCTGCACCGCGAGGTCGAGGAACTGGAGCGGTCGCCGCAATGGCCGGGCATCCGCCTGCGGCTTCACAGCGGCATCCACTCGGGCCTGGTGCTGCTGCACGAAGGCGACGCGGTCCGCGGACGCTTCGAGGTGCGGGGCAGGGCGACGAACGTCGCCCGTCACCTGTGCGACCTCGCCCAGTCCGGGGAAGTGGTGGTGAGCGCGGCGACGCTGGGGCCGGAGCGGCGCTTTTTCGAGACCCGCGACCGGGGCCAGCTTTGCGTGGACCGCGACGAGGCGACGGTGGCGACGCTGGCGGTGCTCGGTCCTGCCAAGGTTGGGCCGGAAGGCGCGGCACAGCGCGGCCATGAGCCGACCAGGTTCGTCGGCCGCGCCGCCGAAACCGCGCTCGTCCAGCGTTTCGTCGATCGCGCCAGGGAAGGCGGCGGCGGTTTCCTGCTCGTCGAGGGGCCGCCGGGGATCGGCAAGACTCGCCTGGCGGAGGAAACCCTGCGCGCGGCCGAGGCGAAGGGATGCAGGGTGCACCGCGCCGCCTGCGAGGCCGCGGCCGAGCCGCTCCGGCCTTTCCTCCAGCTGCTCCGCTCGCTGCTCGCGCTCAAGGACGAGCGAAGCGATCCCGGGCTGGCGGCCGGGGAACGCCTGGACCGGCTTGCCCGGTGCGTTCCGGATCATGACAGGATCATCTCGCGCCTGCTTCTGCCCGGTCACCAGGTGCCCGGCTCGGAGGCGGCGCCGGCGATCGCCGGCTTGCTGCTGGCTGCCGCCGCGCGCCGGCCGCAGATCTTCCTGGTCGACGACTGGCACCTTGCCGATGACGCCAGCCGCGAGGTGCTCGGCCATCTCCAGCGGATCGGAGGGGCCGGCATATTCGGGATCCTGACCGCCCGGCCCCGGCCGGCGGGAGAAAGCGCGATCGGGGATCTCGAGGTGCTTGCGCTCGGGCCGCTGAGCGAGGGCGAGGTCGGCGAAGCGGCCGCCGGCCTGCTCGGCTCCTGCGACCCGTTCACCCTGGCCGGGCTCTGCGCCTCTTCGGGCGGCAATCCGCTGTTCCTTGAGGAGCTTTGCCACTCGATCGCCGGCGGCGATCGGGGCGGCCATCTCCAGGGCAGCCCCTGGCTGGACCTGCTCGTGGCCGCGCGCGTCGACCGCCTGCCCCCCGCCCAGGCCGAGCTGGTGCGGATCGCCGCGGTGATCGGCAACATCGTCCCGCTCTGGCTGCTCGAGGCCCTGACCGGCTACGGCGCGGACGCCGCCGCCGTCACCGACCTGGCGACGCAGGATCTCCTGTTCCGCGTCGAGGGCGAGGATGCGCTGCGCTTCAAGCACGGGGTCGTGCGCGAGGCGATCTACAACGCTGTCGGGCTGTACGAGCGCCGCGCGCTGCACCTACGCATCGCGCAGGCGCTCAGCGAGCGCGCGGCGGCGGCCGGCAACGAGGAGCCGTGCGAGGCTCTCGCCTACCATTATGGCGCTGCCGAGGACGCTCCGGCGACGTCGCATTTCGCCGAGCTCGCCGGAGACAAGGCGATGGCCGCCTCCGCGCTCGATCGCGCCCAGGCGCATTATCGCGCGGCGCTGGAAGCGCTCGACCGGATGCCGCCTTCCGACGAGATATCCTATCGCTGGGGCCGGATCGCGCAGCGCTTCGGCCGTGCCGGCGTGTTCGATCCGGCGCGCGACCAGCTGCCGGTGTTCGAGCGTGCGGTCGAGATCGCCGGTCGCCGCGGCGACCGCGCGGCCCTCGCCTGGGCGCAATATTGGCTCGGCTACATCCATTATGCCCTCGGCGAGCCAGCGTCGGCGATCGCCGATTGGAGCACCGCCCAGCACGCCGCCGCGGCAGTGGGCGATGATCGTCTCGTCGTCCAGATCCGGGGCGCCCTCGGCCAAGCGAAAGCGGCGGCGTGCGAAT
>JAXDPC010000110.1:0-2637 GCA_034668525.1 Sphingomonadales bacterium | reverse complement strand
CCGCGCGATCGACGTGCCGAGCAGATATTGCCCTTCATAGAGGGCGTTCGCGCGGAACATCGGGAAGACGTAATCGCGGACGAACTCCTCGCGCAGGTCCTCGACGAAGATGTTCTCCGGTCGAATGCCGAGCAGCTCCGCTTTCGCCCTTGCCGGCTCGACCTCCTCGCCCTGGCCGAGATCGGCGGTGAAGGTGACGACCTCCGCCCCATATTCGGTCTGCAGCCATTTGAGGATGATCGAGGTGTCGAGCCCGCCGGAATAAGCGAGCACCACCTTCTTGGGCGGATTCATGTCAGGACTCCCGGGAAAGCTTCTTGAAACGGTCTTCGATGATGCCCGGCACCACGCCGTCGCGCAGCGCGACGAACAGGGTGTCGTCGCCGCAGATCGTGCCGGCGACTTCCTCGAGCTTGGCCTGATCGAGAGCGAGGCCGACCAGGTGCGCCGAGCCGGGCGGTGTCCTCAGCACGACGAGGTTGCCGGCGGCCTCGACCGACTGCACCCAATCGGCGAAGATGCGGCCCAGGCGGGCCGCCGCCCAGTCGCTCTCGCCGAGCTGGTCGGGAAGCGAATAGGAGAGGATTCCGCCGCGCTTCACCTTGACCGCGCCGAGCTGGTCGAGATCGCGCGAGACGGTGGCCTGGGTGACGGCGTAGCCCAATGCGGCGAGCCGCGCGGTCACTTCCTCCTGGCTGGCCAGCGGCTCGCCCCGGATCAGCTCGGCGATCGCCTTCTGGCGGCGGTGACGTGCATCGGTCATTCCCGAACCATCCAGGCGAGCGCGGCACGGGCCGTGTGCATGCGGTTCTCGGCCTGGCGCCAGACGGCGCTGCGGGAGCCGTCGATGACCCCCTCCGTCACCTCCTCGCCGCGGCGGGCGGGGAGGCAGTGGAGGAAGCGGGCGGCGGGCGCGCGCTCCATGAGCGCCTCGTCCACCTGGTAGGGGCGCAGCGCGGTCCTGCGCGTCTCGGTCTCGGCGTCCTGGCCCATCGAGACCCAGACGTCGGTGTAGACGAAGTCCGCGCCGTCGATCGCCTCGGCGGGATCGTCCGTCTGCCTCACGCCCGCAGGCGCCTCGCGGAGGCCGTAGCCCTCCGGGCTCGCGATCCGCAGGTCGGCGCCGAGCAGGGCGCAGGCTTCGGCGAGGGAGCGCGCCACATTGTTGTCGCCGTCGCCGACATAGGCGATCCGCACCCCCTCGATCCGCCCGATCAGCTGCTTCACCGTGAGCAGATCGGCGAGCGCCTGGAGCGGGTGGGCGGCGTCGGAGAGCAAGTTCAGCAGCGGCGTGTCGGTCGCCGCAGCCATCGCGAGGAGGTCCCGGTGGTCCATGACGCGGAGCGCGATGACCTGGTGGTAGCAGGCGAGGGTCCGGGCCACGTCCTCGGCGCTCTCGCGGGTGCCGAGCCCGACCTCCTCCTTCTGGATGTAGACGGGGTGGCCGCCGAGCTGGACTACCGCCATCTCCATCGAGTTGCGGGTGCGCGCGCTGGGCTTCTGGAAGACGAGCGCGACGCCCTTGCCCGCCAGCGGCCGGCCGAGATCGCGCTCGCTGTCGGCGATGATCTGCTCGAGGTCCTCGCGCGCGAGGTCGGCGATCGTGATCAGGTCCCTCACCAGCTCCTCTCCCGCTTCACCATCGTGCCGATGCCCTCGTCGGTCAGGATCTCGATGAGCAGCGAATGCGGCACCCGGCCGTCGATGATGTGCGCGGAGCCGACGCCGCCGTCGACCGCGTCGGCGCAGGCGCGCAGCTTCGGGATCATTCCCGCCGAGACGCTGTCATGCGCGATCCGCTCGCGAAGCTCTCCGGCGGTCAGGCGGGGGATGAGACTGTTCTCGTCGCCTACGTCCTCGAGCAGCCCGGGGGCGGCGGTCAAATAGACGATCTTCTCGGCGGCCATGGCGACCGCGATGGCGCGCGCGGCCTCGTCCGCGTTGATATTGTAGGGCTGGCCGGACTCGTCGGCACCGATCGTCGAGACGACCGGGGTGAGGCCTTCGTCGAGCAGCCGATGGAGGACCGAGGGGCGGACGTAGCTGACGTCGCCGACGAAACCGAACGAGGAATCGCGCGGCGTCACCGTCAGCAGGCCGCCGTCCTCTCCAGAGACGCCCACGGCCACCGGCTCCTCCGCCGTCTCGCGGTTGATCGTGCCGACGAGGTCGCGGTTGATCTTGCCGACCAGCACCATCCGGACGATGTCGAGCGTCTCCTCGTCGGTGACGCGGATGCCGTCGCGGAACACCGGCTCCTTCCCCATCCGCCGCATCATCTCGTTGACCTGCGGGCCGCCGCCGTGGACGAGGACGCAGCGCACGCCCACCGAGCGGAGCAGCAGCACGTCCTGCGCCAGCGCCCGGTCGAGCTCGGCGTCGATCGCGGCGCCGCCGAGCTTCACCACCACCGACTTGCCGGCGAAGCGCTGGATGTAGGGCAGCGCCTGGACGAGAACTCCGGCGACGTCCGCGGCGCCGAACTTGGGCTGGGGGACGTTCATGAGGTCCTCGAATTTTCCTTGATGTAGCCGGGGCCGAGATCGATTCCGATCACCTGCGCGGAGCCGTCGCCGAGGCCGAGCGCGACCTCGATGTCGATCGTGTCCTGCTTCATATGGGCGTGGACGGCTTCGG
>JAXDPC010000109.1:0-7987 GCA_034668525.1 Sphingomonadales bacterium | reverse complement strand
GATCAAGGCCACCTTCGACTTTCGGCGGATCAGGGCCATCATGAGCGTCGACGGCGACGATCACGAAAAGCTGGCGAGCGAGCTCGAGACCCGCGTCCGCCTCACCCGGCGGCAGATCAAGGCCAGGCTCCGGGAGCTGGCGCGCGACCGGGCCGACGGCAAGCGGGTCAACTGGGCGCGGGTCCGGGCCCTGATCGAAATGCCCAATCCCGACGAGCCTCCGCACCCGCACGGCACCCATGTCGCCGGGATTATCGGCGCCTATTGGCTCAACTTCAGGAAGGGAGCCGAACCGAGTCCGAGCGATCCGGTCAAGATGAGCGGCGTTTGCCCCGACATCGGCCTCTACGATTTCAGGGTGCTCGGCGCGGACCTTGGCGACAGCGAGTTCGCCGTCATCGCGGCACTGCAATTCATCCGCTTCCTCAACGATCAAAGCGGCTATTCGGTGATCCACGGCGTCAACATGAGCCTCTCGATTCCGCACAATGTCCGTAATTACGCCTGCGGACGCACGCAGGTCTGCGTCGAGGCGGAGAGCCTCGCGGCGAGCGGCGTCGTGGTGGTTGCCGCGGCCGGCAACCGCGGATTTCAGCAGTATAAGCTCGCCGACAACAGCATGTTCGAGAGCTATGCGGCTTCGAGCATCACCGATCCGGGCAACGCCGAAGGCGTGATCACCGTCGGCGCCACCCATCGCGCGTGGCCGCACACATATGGCGTAAGCTTCTTCTCGAGCCGCGGCCCCACCGGCGACGGCCGGATCAAGCCCGATCTCCTCGCCCCCGGCGAAAAGATCACCAGCTGCGTCCCCAATGGCAAGCAGGATCAGATGGACGGCACCAGCATGGCCGCTCCGCATGTGAGTGGGGCCGCGGCCCTGCTCATGGCGCGCCACCAGGAATTGAAGGGCCAGCCGGCAAGGATCAAGGAAATCCTCTGCTCCACCGCCACTGATCTCAAGCGCGAGCGCAGCTTCCAGGGCCACGGCATGGTCGACGTGCTGCGCGCCATCCAGTCGATTTAGGAGACTTGAGATGATCCTCGAAGTGCTGCCCGCCGACAAAGGCGACTGCCTGATTCTGCACGGCGACAAGGAGGGGCTCATCCTGATCGACGGCGGCCCGGCCGGCGTCTACAGCGATTTCCTTCTGCCCCGGCTCGAGGCGCTTCGCGAGGAGCGAGGCCTCGCCGCCGACAAGCCCCTCGTCATCGATCTGGTCGTGGTGAGCCATGTCGACGACGACCATATCAACGGCATCATCGACCTGTTCGAGGCGATGAAGGACCGGGTGGAAGCGCGCCAGCCGCCGCTGTTCCAGGTGAAGGGCCTTTGGCACAACAGCTTCGACCGGATCCTCGGCAATGACGAGACCGGTGCCCTTACCGGCAAGACCCAGTTCGGCGCGGCGTCGATGTCCCCGGTGATCGAGGAGGCCGAGGAAGGGCCTGCGACGGACGCCGCCAAGGTCCTGGCCAGCGTCAAGCAGGGCGACGACCTGAAGCGGCTCGCCGAATTTCTCCGCATCCCGGTCAATGCGCAGTTCAAGGGGCAGCTGATCATGACCGTCCCGGGAGAGACGGTGTCGCGTGAGGTCGCCGGCGTCGAGCTGGTCGTGCTCGGCCCGCGCCAGCCCGAGCTGGTCGAGTTGCAGAAGACGTTCGACGAATGGTTGGAGAGGCAGCCCTTCGCCGAGCGCAGCGAGACCTCCTTGCTCGCCTCGCTGGACGACAAATCGTCAGCCAATCTTTCGAGCATCGTCCTGCTCGCCCGCGACGGCAAGAAGACGGTTCTGCTCACCGGCGACGCGCGCAGCGACAAGGTGATGGAAGGGCTCAAGGATTGCGGCCTGTGCGGAGACGGGGAAACGATCGAGGTCGGCGTGCTCAAGATGCCGCACCATGGCAGCATCAGGAACATTGACGAGGATTTCGTGCGCCGCGTCACCTCGCGCCACTATGTCTTCTCGGGCAATGGCGAGCACGGCAATCCGGACCGCGAGACGCTGGAGATGCTCCTCAAGGAGCGTCCCGGGGCCGAGATGAACTTCCACCTCACCTACCCGATCGACGAGATCGACCGGGTCCGCCACCAAATTCACGACAAGGAGCGCGCGAAGAAGCTCCGCAAGGGCAAGCCGGCGCCGGAATGGTCGGACAAGGCGCACAGTCTCGGCGCGGTGCTCGGCGAGCTTCCCGCCGGAGTGACGGTGCACCCCAACGCGCACGACGGAAGTCCCGTCCAGCTCTGAGCCGCGCCGCGGCAGGCTCCCTTCCGCTAGCGTGGGGGCATCCGGACCGCCCGGGCGCGAAGATAGGCGTGGAGCTGCGCGATCTCCGCGTCGCTCAGGTGCGAGAAGTCCTGGCGGGCGACCCTGCGCATCAGGCCGAGGTCGCGGCCGCCGGGCGGGACGCCGGTCCGCATCAGGGTCCGGAACTGGCCGAGGTCGTAGGCGGCTGCGACGGCGAGGTCGGGAGCGGCGGCGTCCGGGCCCGGCGTGCCGCCGCCGAGCTCCGGGCCGTGGCATTCGGCGCAAGCGTTGGCGGCGAGGCGGCGCCCGGCCCGGTGCTCCGCGCCGGCGTCGATCGGGTAGGTGGTGCGGAACCGCTCCAGGGTCGCCGGCGCCGGCTCGAAGCGGCCGAGGACGATGCCCAGCCGTCCGAGCGGCCCGACATAGGTACCGGGCACCTGAGCGCCGCCGCGCGGGCGGCTGCGGACATAGGCGATCAACGCGGCGACCTCGCCGTCCGAGAGCCGCGAGAAGAGGCCGGAGGGCATGATCCAGAGCGGCCGCCCGTCTGCGCCGACGCCTTGCCGGATCGCCTGGGCGAGCTGCTGGTCGCTGGCGCGGGCGGCGACCTCGGTGAGGTTGGGCGCCCAGACCGTCGCGACACCGGGCTCGTGGAACATCCTGTGCCCGCGCAGCCCCTCGCCGTGGCAGCTGACGCAGCCGAGGATCCGCGCCTGCCGCTCCGCGTCGGCAAGCTGAGCCGCGGACGGACGGACGAGACGCTCCGGCGCCGGCGCCGCCGTGTAGCTGATCGCGCGCCACGAGATGATCCAGACCGCGGCAGCGGCGAGGAGGGCGAGCCCCAAGAGCAGCGCGACGCCGTAGCCCACCCAACGCAGCAGCTTCCGCACCGGCTTCCCTTCCGCTCCGTGACTTCAGCCGCGCGCTAGAGCGGTCCCGTTTCGAGCGGATGGCGCGGCAACCGGAAAATCGTTTCGAGTGTTTCCCGGGGCCTAGCGGCTCTTGTGGCGGATGTTCGAGGGACGACCGCGGCGCCCCTGGCCGCGTCGCTGCTCGCCGTCGCGGCGGTTCTGGCGGCGCGGACCGGAGGGCGCGTACGAAGCGTCCGGAAGCTCGAAGCGCAGGCCGCCCGAGACCGGGTTCGCCTCGACCAGCCGCAGCTTCAGCCGGCGGCCCGAGGCGAAGGTCTCGTCCGATTGCTCGCCGACCAGGCTCTGGCTGGCTTCGTCGTAGCGGAAATATTCGGTGCCGAGCGTCGAGACTGGGACCAGCCCGTCCCCTCCGAGCCCCTCGACGGTGGCGAAGAAGCCGAACGGCTGGACCCCGGTGATCCGGCAGTCGACGATCTCGCCCACGCGCTCCGAAAGGTAGGCGGCGACGTAGCGGTCGAGCGTGTCGCGCTCCGCCTCCATCGCCCGGCGCTCGAGCTGCGAGACCAGCTCGCCGGTGACTTCCATCGCCTCGGCCTCGGCGTCCGTCATCCCGCCCTCGCCGAGGCCGTAGGCGCGGACCAGGGCCCGGTGGACGAGGAGGTCGGCATAGCGGCGGATCGGGCTGGTGAAATGCGCGTAGGAGCCGAGCGCCAGGCCGAAATGACCCTTATTGTCCGGCGCGTAATAAGCCTGGGTCTGGGTCCTCAGGATCTGCTCCATCACCTGCGGCCGGAAGTCCGCCTCGCCGATCCGGTCGACGATGTGGTTGAAGGTCGCGGGACGGATCACCTGGCCGAGCGCGAGCTCGACTCCGAAGGTCTTCAGATAATCCTTCAGCGCGACCAGCTTCTCGCGGCCCGGCGGCTCGTGGTCGCGGTACATGACCGGCGCCTTCTTCGCCTCGAGCGCCTTGGCCGCGGCGACGTTGGCCGCGATCATATAATCCTCGATCAGCTTGTGGGCGTCGAGCCGCTCGCGCGGCGCCACTGAGATGATCCGCCCCTTCTCGTCGAGCACCACCTGACGCTCGGGAAGATCGAGCTCGAGCGGCGCCCTCTTCGCCCGCGCCGCGAGCAGAGCGCGCCAGCACGCCCAGAGCGGCTTCAGCACGGCCTCGGTCAACTCCGGCGCGACGGGCGGCTCCTCCGCCTCGATCTCCGGCATCGCGCAGGTCGGCGAGGAGACCTCGATCCGCTCCTGGCCCACGCTGCCATCGATCGCCGCCTGGGCGTCCTCATAAGCGATGTTGGCCGCGATGCGGACGCGCGCGCGGGTGAAACGCCATGACTTGAGCTGGCCCTCCTTCGCCACCTGCAGGTGGCAGGCCAACGCGGCGCGGTCCTCGCCTTCCTTCAGCGAGCAGATCTCTGCGCTCAGCGTCTCGGGCAGCATCGGCACGACCCGGTCCGGGAAATAGACGCTGTTGCCGCGCCGGCGCGCTTCCTTGTCCAGCGCCGAGCCGGGACGGACGTAGAAGCTGACGTCGGCGATGGCGACGATGGCCTTCCAGCCGCCTTCGTTGGCCGGATCGTCGTCGGGCGCGGCCCAGACCGCGTCGTCATGATCGCGCGCGTCGGCCGGGTCGATCGCGACGATCGGTATATGCGTCAAATCCTCACGGTCGCCGAGCGGCTGCCGCGCCACCCGCTCCGCTTCCTCCAGCACATGCTCCGGGAATTCGTGCGGGATGCCGAGCTTGTGGATCGCGATCAGGCTGAAGCTGCGCGGCGCGAACGGATCGCCGAGCACCTCCGAGACCCGCGCCGTGAGCCGGGGCGGCCGCCCCACCTTCTCGGCGAGAACGAGGTCGCCCGGGCCGGCCGGCCCGATCTCGGAGATGGCCAGCTCGCGCCTTTCCTTCTTCTCGACCGGCCGCAGCCAGAAGCCGCTCTCCCCTTCCTGATGGACCACGCCGAGGACCAGCTCGCTGCCCTTCAGCAGCTTCTTCATCGGGTGCGCGGCATAGCCGTTGCCGCGCTGCTCGGTGCGAGCGAGCAGCCGGTCGCCGACGCCGAGCGCGGCGCCCCTGCCCTTGCGCTCGAGCACCCGCAGCCGCGGCTCGGGGGCGTCCGCCTCCCAGCGCTCGGGCACCGCCCAGGCCTGCCCGTCCTCGTCGACGTCGACGACCCGCAGCACCGTCACCTTGGGAACCCCGCCCATCTTGTGGAAGGCGCGGCCCGGCGCGGCGTCGATGAGCCCTTCGTCGGTCATGTCGGCGAGCAGCCGCTTCAGCGCGATCTTGTCCTGCCCCGAAAGGCCGAAGGCGCGCGCGATCTCGCGCTTGCCCGCCGGCTGGTCCGAGCCCTGGATGAATTCGAGGATCTGCTCGCGCGTGGGCAGGCCGGTGCGTTGCGGTCGTCTTGCCATCAGCGCCTCAACATCGCCGCGGCCAACTCGATCCGGTCAGGCCGGGGCAACGCTCTGCTCGATCACGCCGAAGATCGGGTGGCCGCGGTCGTCGTCCATCCAGATGCGGACGGTGTCGCCGTGCCTCAGGAACTCGCTGCGGGCCTTGCCCTCGAGGATGGTCTCCACGGTGCGCACCTCGGCGATGCAGGAATAACCGAGTCCGCCCTGCTCGATGGGCTTGCCGGGACCGCCGCTTTCGTCGCGGTTCGAGACGGTGCCCGAGCCGACGATCGTGCCGGCGCCGAGATTCCGGGTCTTCGCCAGATGCGCGATCAGGGTGCCGAAATCGAAAGTCATGTCGACGCCGGCGTCAGCGCGGCCGAAGGGGCTGCCGTTGAGGTCCACCTTCAGCGGGCCGTGGAGCTTGCCGTCGCGCCAGCTTGTCCCGAGCTCGTCGGGCGTGACCAGCACCGGCGACAAGGCCGATGCGGGCTTGGACTGGAGAAAGCCGAAGCCCTTGGCGAGCTCGGCGGGGATCAGGTTCCTCAGCGACACGTCATTGACCAGGCCCACCAGACGGACGTGATCGAGCGCCTGCTCCCGGGAGATTCCCCTGGGCACGTCGCCGGTCACCACGACGACTTCGGCTTCGAGGTCGCCGCCCCAGGCTTCGTCGGCGAGCGGGATCGGGCTGCGCGGCGGCAGCATCTCGTCAGAGGCGCCCTGGTACATCAGGGGATCGGTCCAGAAGCTCGCCGGCATCTCGGCGCCGCGGGCCTGCCGGACGAGCTGGACGTGGTTCACATAGGCCGAGCCGTCGGCCCATTGATAGGCCCGCGGCAGGGGCGCCAGCGCCTCGCGCTCGTGAAAGCGCTCGCGCGGGATGGCGCCATGCTCGAGATCGGTGGCGAGCAGCTCCAGCTGCGGCGCGATCCGCTCCCAATCGTCGAGCGCCGCCTGCAGGGTCGGCGCGATATGGGTCGCGTCGGCGCACCAGGCGAGGTCCCGGCTCACCACCGCGAGCCGCCCGTCGCGGCCGCCCTTCAAGGAACCAAGTTTCATGGAATCTCCGTAAGTGCCAACTGGAATTTGCCCTGCGGCTTGGCTAGGGCCAGCGTCAATCCCGGCAGACAGACGCAAAGGCGATTTCCATGCGCAACATCGACCATTTCATCGGCGGCGGCGCCTATGCGTCCGGCGAGCGGCCGGAGGGGATCAGGGCCGGCGACGTGTTCGATCCGAACAATGGCGGCGTCCAGGCGAAGGTGCGCTTCGGCACCGCCGACGACCTCGCCCGCGCCGTCGCCAATGCGGAGGCGGCGCTCCCCGCCTGGGCGGCGACCAACCCGCAGCGCCGCGCCCGGGTCATGTTCAAGTTCAAGGAGCTGGTCGAGAAGAACATGGAGGAGCTGGCCCACCTGCTCTCCTCCGAGCACGGCAAGGTCATCGCCGACGCGCGGGGCGACGTGCAGCGCGGGCTCGAGGTGATCGAATATGCCTGCGGCATCCCCCATGCGCTGAAGGGCGAGTATACGCAGGGCGCCGGCCCCGGCATCGACGTCTATTCGATGCGCCAGCCGCTGGGCGTCGTCGCCGGCATCACGCCGTTCAACTTCCCGGCGATGATCCCGATGTGGATGTTCGGAGTCGCCATCGCCTGCGGCAACGCCTTCATCCTCAAGCCCTCGGAGCGCGACCCTTCGGTGCCGGTGCGCCTCGCCGAGCTGATGAAGGAAGCGGGCCTCCCCGACGGCATCCTCCAGGTCGTCCACGGCGACAAGGAGATGGTCGACGCGATCCTCGACCATGACGCGATCCGGGCGATCAGCTTCGTCGGCTCGTCCGACATCGCGCAGTACATCTACAGCCGCGGCACCGCGAACGGAAAACGGGTCCAGGCGTTCGGCGGCGCCAAGAATCACGGCATCGTCATGCCCGACGCGGACCTCGACATGGTCGTCAACGACCTGTCCGGCGCGGCCTTCGGCTCGGCCGGCGAGCGCTGCATGGCCCTCCCCGTGGTCGTCCCGGTCGGCGAGAAGACGGCGAACAATCTGCGCGAGAAGCTGATCCCGGCGATCGAGGGGCTGCGGGTCGGGGTCTCGACCGACGCCGAGGCGCATTACGGCCCCGTCATCAACGCCGCCCACCGCGACCGCATCTCCAGCTACATCCAGATGTGCGCCGACGAGGGCGGCGAGCTGGTCGTCGACGGCCGCGGCTTCACCCTCCAGGGCCACGAGGAGGGCTTCTTCATCGGCCCGACCTTCTTCGATCATGTGAAGCCGCACTTCCGCTCCTACCAGGAAGAAATCTTCGGCCCGGTTCTGCAGATGGTCCGCGCCGAGAGCTTCGAGGAGGCGCTCCGCCTCCCTTCCGAGCATCAGTATGGCAACGGCGTCGCCATCTTCACGCGCAACGGCCACGCCGCCCGCGAATTCGCCGCCCGCGTCA
>JAXDPC010000108.1:0-21587 GCA_034668525.1 Sphingomonadales bacterium | reverse complement strand
CGGCCGGCCGATCACGTCGGCACAGGACCCGGACGTCGCGGCGAGAGCGATCGAGGCGACGCTGTAGCTGGACAAGGCTCGCGCCCGGGCCCTATCGCCCCGCCCAAGGAGACTTCGCCATGAGCTGGCTGACCCGCGTCCGCAACTCGATCCCGTTCCTGCCGAAGCGCGAGACGCCGGAGAATCTCTGGCACAAATGCCGCGAATGCGACGCGATGGTCTTCACCAAGGAGTGGGAGGAGAATCTCAACGTCTGCCCGCGCTGCGGCCACCACGGAAGGATCGGGCCGCGGGCGCGGTTCGAGCAGCTGCTCGATCCGGGCTTCGATTTCCTGCCGCCGCCGCAGGTGCGCGAGGATCCGCTCCGGTTCCGCGACTCCAAGCGCTACGTCGATCGCCTCCGCGCCGCGAGGCAGCAGACGGGCGAGAGCGACGCGCTGATGAATGCGCGCGGCACGATCGACGGGCAGAGAGCGGTGGTCGGCGTGCAGGATTTCGCCTTCATGGGCGGATCGATGGGGCTCGGCGTGGGCGCGGCCTTCGTCGCCGGCGCCCGCGCCGCGATCGAGGATCGCTCGGCCTATGTGATCTTCACCGCCGCCGGCGGCGCGCGCATGCAGGAGGGGATCCTCTCGCTGATGCAGATGCCCAAGACCACCGTGGCGATCGCCGAGCTCAGGGAAGCTGGCCTCCCCTATGTCGTCGTGCTCACCGATCCGACCACGGGCGGCGTCACCGCATCCTATGCGATGCTCGGCGACGTCCAGCTCGCCGAACCCGGCGCGCTGATCGGCTTCGCGGGCCAGAGGGTGATCGAATCGACGATCCGCGAGAAGCTGCCGGAGGGCTTCCAGCGGGCCGAATATCTGCTCGAGCACGGCATGGTGGACATGGTCGTGCCCCGCCACGAGCTGAAGCAGCGCCTCGCGCAGCTGCTGTCCTATCTCACGCCCGAGAGAAAGGCCGCGGCGTAATGTTCCTCCCCATCGCGCAGCGATGGGGAGGGGGACCACCCGCAGGGTGGTGGAGGGGTAAGAGCCGCGAGCCGAGCCAGTTACCCCTCCACCATGCTTCGCACGGTCCCCTTCCCCACGCCTTCGGCGCGGGGAGGAACTGTGGCTGACCACGCCGTCTCCGATCACCCGGCGGTCCAGAAGCAGCTCGCGCGGCTGGCCGCGCTGGCGCCGGCCGGGGAGACGCTCGGCCTCGAGCGCGTCGCGGCGCTGCTCGATAGCCTCGGCAACCCGGAACGGAGGCTGCCGCCGGTGCTCCACGTCGCCGGGACCAACGGCAAGGGCTCGACTTGCGCCTTCCTGCGCGCCGCGATCGAGGCGGCAGGGCTGAAGGCCCATGTCTATACCAGCCCCCACCTCGTCCGCTTCAACGAACGCATCCGCATCGCCGGCAAGCTGGTCGAGGACGAGGCGCTGGCGGACTATCTCGAGGAGGCGCTGGACGCCGCCTCCGGCATGGAGATCAGCTTCTTCGAGGCGACGACCGCGGCGGCCTTCCTCGCTTTCTCGCGGATCCCGGCCGACGCCTGCATCGTCGAGGTCGGCCTTGGCGGACGGCTCGACGCCACCAATGTCGTCGCCGCGCCCGTCGTGTGCGGGATCGCCCAGCTCGGGCTCGATCATCAGGCCTATCTCGGCAGCCGCATCGAGCAGGTGGCCGCCGAGAAAGCAGGCATCGCCAAATCGGGCGTCCCGCTCGTCACCCATCATTATCCGCCCGCCATCGCCGACCGGATCGGCGAGGCGTCGGCGAAGGCGGGCGCGCTGTGGCTGCCCCGCGGCGACCGATGGGATGCTGCGGTGTACCGCGACCAGCTCCATTATCGGGACGAGGGCGGGCCGGTCGACCTGCCGCTTCCGCGCCTGCGCGGCGCGCACCAGGCGATGAACGCGGGGCTCGCCGTCGCCATGCTCCGTCATCAGGACGCGATTCGCGTGCCCGAATCGGCGCTGCGGGCGGCGATGGGGTGGGCGGATTGGCCGGCGCGGCTCCAGCGCCTCGCACCCGGGCCGCTCCACGATCTCCTGCCGGAGGACGCCGAGCTCTGGCTCGACGGCGGCCACAATCCGGCCGCCGCACGTGTCGTCGGCGACTATTTCCGTGCTCATGTCCCCGTCGACCGGCCCTTCCACATCGTCCTGGGGCTGCTCGCCAACAAGGATGCATCCGGCATGCTGAAGCCCTTCCAGGGGCGCTCCGTCACCTTCCATCCCGTGCCGGTCGATGGCCACGAGCATTATCTGCCCGCCGATCTCGCCCGCACGGCGAAGGAGAGCGGCCTCAGCGCCGTCCCGGCCGCCGGCGTCGAAGACGCCCTCGGCTGGATCGCCCGCCACGCCGACCGCGCGCGGCCGCCGGTGGTGCTGATCCTCGGCTCGCTCTATCTGGCCGGCGAAGTGCTCAAAAGGAACGGGCAGGTGCCGGCGTAAGCGAATTCCTCCCTATCGCGCAGCGATGGGGAGGGGGACCGCCCAAAGGGCGGTGGAGGGGTAGCTGTCGCAGGCCGAGCCATTACCCCTCCACCATGCTGCGCATGGTCCCCCTCCCCATGCGTTCGCGCGGGGAGGAATTACAGCCCTCTCACCCTCAGCTCCGCCAAGGTCCGCTCGGCCCAGGCGTACATTTCCTTGTCGCGGAGGCGCTCGTAGCGGTCGAGGCGGCGGGCGCGGCGCTCGGCCTCGGCCAAGGGCACGACCGCTTCCGCGTCCCTGCCCTGCTCGATCAGCAAGGCCGCCTGCCGGCACTGCGCCTCCGCGCCCGGCAGCCGCTCCCCGATATCGGCGAACAAGGCGATCGCGGCGTCCGCTTCGCCGCACTCGGCGAGCGCGCGGGCGAGCAGCAGCCGGCCGCGGTCCTCCTCGGCGGCGCTGTGCGTCCCCGGCAGGGTCTCGAGCAGGCGCCGCGCCTCGGCAGCATCGCCGCCTTCCAGATTCGCTTTGGCGAGCTTGATCTGAACGGCGCGGTCCGCAAGCGGCGTCTTCGCCATCGCCTCGCGATAATGGCGGATGGCGTCGGGCCATTTCGCCTGCTCGGCGAGGGCATCGGCGAGGGCGACGCGGTTTGCCGCTGTGTCGGCGGTGTCCAGCGCGTCGCGCGCCGCGCGGACGTCCCTTTCCGGATCGATCTTACGCACCGCCGCCGCCTTGGCCAGCCGCACCTCGCGGCGGCCGCCGAGGTCCGGCAGCACCTCGACGATCAGATAGGCAAGGCTGCCGACCAGCGGGAAGACCAGGATCGGCAGGATCCAATAGGGGTTCCGCCCCTTGCGCAGGCAGTGGATGATGCAGCCGACCGCGAGCCCGATGATCAGCGCGAAGAAGTGCATCAGCGGGCGGGAACCTCCTGGTCCGCGCTCTGGTCGGCGCGCGCATCGCCCTCGCCGACCTTGCCCGCGTCGCCGATCGAGGCGTCGATCAGCCCGGCGCGCATCATCAGCCAGAACAGGATGATGCCGGGAAGAGCCGCGAGCGTCGTCAGCCAGTAAAAATTGACGAAGCCGATCGATTCCACCACCGCCCCGGCCGTCGTGCCGGTCAGCACCCGGCCGACGACGCTCGCCGATGCGGAGATCAGGGCATATTGGGCGGCGGTAAAGCGCAGGTCGCAAAGCGCCGAGAAATAAGCGACGACCACGACGCCGCCGACGCCACTCGCGAAATTCTCGAACGCCATGCAGGCGGCGAGGCCGAGATTGGTGTGACCGGCCATGGCGAGGAAAGCGAAGCAGGCGTTCGAGACTCCCATCAGGATGAGCGCGATCAGGACCGATCGCTTCATGCCGATCTGCGCGTAGAGGATGCCGCCGATCGCGATGCCGATCAGATAGGCCCAGAAGCCGACGCCCACGTCCCAGATCGCGATCTCGTCATTGGTGTAGCCGATATCGTCGAGCAGCAGGCGCAAAACGAGCTGGCCAAGCGTGTCGCCGATCTTGTGGAGGAGGATGAAGAGGAGGACCAGCAACGCGCCCCGGCGCCGGAAGAACTCCACGAAAGGCCCGATGATCGACGCCCAGGTCTGGGCGAGGCCCTTGCGGTCGGTCGGCGGTCGGTGGCGGCGCGGCTCGCCCATGATCAGTCCGGTGACGATCGCCGGCAGCGCGAAGATCGCGCAGGCCGCATAGGCGATCTCCCAGCCGACCCGGGCGGCGAGGACGAGAGCCAGTGCGCCCGCCGCGACCGAGCCGATCCGCCAGCCATATTGCGACATGCCGGCGCCGACGCCGAGCTGGCGCGGCTCGAGCAGCTCGATCCGGTAGGCATCGATGACGATGTCGTAAGTGGCGCCGGCAACGCCCACGAGGATCGCCGCGACCGCCGTCTGGAAGATGTTGGCGGACGGATCCTGGAAGGCGAGATTGGCGACCGCGGCCATCACGAAGATGCCGGCGAAGATCAGCCAGGAGACGCGCTGGCCGATCCGGCCCAGGATCGGGATGCGCACCCCGTCCACGATCCAGGCCCAGAAGACCTTCAGATTGTAGACGAGGAAAGCGAGCGCGAAGGTCGTGACCGTCGATTTGGTGATACCGTCCTGCGCGAGCCGCGTCGTCAGCGTCGCGCCGATCATCGCATAGGGAAAGCCCGACGAGACGCCGAGGAAGAAGGCGGCGATCGGCGCCGCCTCGGTATAGGGACGCACGCCTGCGGGAAGATGACGACGCCAGTCGCGCGGAACTGCACTGCCTTGATCCATGCCGCCCTTGTAACGAGTCGGGACAAGGCGAAAAGCCACTTTGCATGGACCGCTCCGCGCTTGCGCCGCAGGGCGCAAAGTCGCAACGTCGCGACATGGACATGCCGATCAAGCAGAGGCCGACGGAGGGGCAGCTCGCGCTCGCCCGCCAGGTCGCCGGCGGCGTCGAGCAGGTCGGGGCGGGAATCCGCTCGGTAGCGGCGAACGTCTATACCGACGCGGAGCGGTTCGCGCTGGAGCGGGCGCGCCTGTTCAGGCGGCTGCCGACGGTGATCGCGCCCTCGGCCTTGCTGCCGCGGCCGAACATGGCCGTGCCGCACGACGGATTCGGCCTGCCCTTGCTCCTCACCCGAGACAAGGAGGGGCGGGCGCACGTCTTCTTCAACGTCTGCCGCCATCGCGGCACGCGGCTGGTCGAAGGATCGGAGCCGGTGTCGGCGCCGCGCATCGTCTGCCCCTATCACGCCTGGACCTATGCCGCCGACGGCCGCCTCGCCGGAATGCCGCGGCCGGACACCTTCCCCGGCCTCGACAAGGCGGCGCACGCCTTGAAGGAGCTGCCGTCGCGCGAGGCCGGCGGCCTGATCTGGTTCGCCGAGGACGAGGCGGCGGATTTGTCGGACGCGGACGCGCTCGCGCCCGAGTTCGACGCCTTCGGCCTCGCCGGCCACCATCTCTACCGCCGCCGCATCCACGACGTGCCCGCAAACTGGAAGCTGATCATGGACGCGTTCCTGGAGAGCTACCACGTCCAGCGCCTCCACGCCGCGACCATCGCCCGCTTCTTCGCCGACGGGATCACCGCCGGGGACCGGATCGGCATCCACCAGCGCTCCGCGGTCGGCCGCACCGATTATCTCGCCGGCATCGACCACCAGGACTGGGCGGCGCTGAGGGCGACGATCACCTTCGCCTATCAGCTCTTTCCGGCGACGATCATGATCATGAGCCCGGATTATGTGAACCTGATGGTGCTCATGCCGCAGGCCGCCGGCCGCACCCTCGTCGAGGACTTCATGCTCATCCCCGAGCCGCCGCGCACCGCCGAGGAGGAGGAGCATTGGGAGAAGAGCTGGCGCATTCTCGACGAAGGCGTGTTCGAAGCGGAGGATTACCGCGCCGCGAGCCTCCAGCAGAACGGGCTAGAATCGGGGTCGCTCGCGGAGCTCACGATCGGCACGCTGGAGACCGGCATCCACAATTTCCACGAGCAGGTGGAAAGGGCGCTGGCTTAAGTTCCTCCCCATGCGAGACGCATGGGGAGGAATTAGCCCGCGGGCGCGTAGAGGTTGAGCTGCGGGGGGAGCTTTTTGACCTCCTTGCCCTGGAGGACGTCATCGAGGCAGTCGAGCGCGGTCTTCAGGACCTTGTCGGTATAGGGCTTGGCGAGGCAGCCGACGGCGAGGCCCTGCGCACCTTCCGGGCAGGAGCCGGTGACGAACAGCACGGGAATGCCCCTGTCGCGTGCGACGCGGGCGACGTCCGTGCCGTCGCCGTCGCCGCTGAGCGCGATGTCGGTGAGCACGAGGTCGATCTGCTCGTCACTCTCGATCACGGCCTGCGCCTCGGCGAGGCTGTCCACCGTCGCGACCACCTCGTAACCTGCCTCGCCGAGGGAATGTTCGTTGTCGAACGCCACCAAAGGCTCGTCCTCGACGACCAGAATGCGGCGGATCAGCCTTTCGCGTTTGCCGAAGAGCATGTTAGTCCGCGCGCCTCCCGTTTGATCGATCTGTCCGCGTAACGAGCGAATCGGTCAAGGGTGCCGAAGCGGCGACTCGCCTCGGCTCGAAACCCGTTCCGACTGCCCGAGGAATCATGCCGCCGCCCCGCCCCTCCCCTCCGCGCGAGCCGCAACGGATCGCCAAGCTCCTCGCCCGCGCCGGCATCGCCTCGCGCCGCGAGATCGAGCGGATGATCGAGGAAGGCCGGATCGCGATCAACGGCGAGAAGGTCGGGAAGCCGGCGACCCTGCTGACCTCGCTCGACGGAGTCACCGTCGACGGCAGGCCGGTCAAGGCGCCCGCCCCCGCGCGGCTGTTCCGCTATCACAAGCCGGCCGGCCTGCTGACCGCGGAGCGCGACCCGAAGGGCCGTCCGACCATCTACGACCGGCTGCCGCAAGGCCTGCCGCGGGTGATGCCGGTCGGGCGGCTCGACCTCAACACCGAAGGGCTGCTGCTGCTGACCACCGACGGCGAGCTGAAGCGCCAGCTCGAGCTGCCGGCGACGGGGGTCGAGCGCAGCTATCGCGCCCGGGTCTTCGGAGAAGTCTCGCAGGCCCGGCTCGAGGAGCTGATCCACGGCGTCGAGATCGAGGGCGTGCGCTACGGCGCGATCGACGCCAATCTCGAACGGCGGACCGGACGCAATGCCTGGGTCGAGATGCGCCTCCGGGAGGGCAAGAACCGCGAGGTGCGCCGGGTGCTCGAGCATCTCGGATTGCAGGTCTCGCGCCTGATCCGCACCGCCTACGGCCCGTTTCCGCTGGCGGACCTGCCGGCGGGAGCGGTCGACGAGGTCCGCCAGCACGAGCTCGTCGCCTTCCGGAAGACGCTGAGATGAGGATCATCGCCGGCGTGTGGCGCGGGCGTCCCTTGATCGCGCCGCCGGGGCGGGACACGCGACCGACTTCGGATCGGGCGCGGGAGGGTCTGTTCTCGATGCTGGCGAGCCGGATCGGCAGCTTCGAGGGCCTGAGGGTCGCCGATCTCTTCGCCGGCACCGGCGCGTTGGGGCTCGAGGCGCTCTCGCGCGGCGCGGCGCACTGCACTTTCGTCGAGAAGGACATCGCGGCGCTCGACGCGCTGCGCCGGAATCTGGATAGATTGGACGCGGCCGCGCGCGCCGAGGTGCGGGCCCAGGCGGCCGAGCACGCGGCGACGCCCCGCGCGCCCTGCAATCTCGTGCTGATGGACCCGCCCTATCGCAGCGGCCTTGCCGGACGGGCGCTGGCGCGGATCGCGGCCGGAGACTGGCTCGCGCCGGGCGCATGGGTCAGCATCGAGCTAAGCGGCGAGCCCCTGGAGGTGCCGGAGCCGCTGGCGTTGGAGACGGAGCGACGCTTCGGCAAGGCGCAGCTCCTGCTGCTGAGACGGCGGGCGTGACGTCGCCGCTGGCCCAGGCGAGGGCGCACGACAAGGCCGGCCGGCCGTCGGAGGCCCTGGAAGAAGCGTGGCGCGCGCTGGACGCTGCAAATGGCGGCGCCCCGGAAAAATGGCTGGTCGCGAGCCTGCTCCGGCGCCATCCGGAGCTCGCGGCTCCGGCGCGGCGGAAGCAGCTCTTTCGCCTGGTCGGGGATCCAGCGCTGGAGCCAACCTATCTCGCCCGCGCGGGCTGGAGCCTGCTGATGCAGGAGGGCGCGTTTCCGCCGGACGAGGATCCGGTCGTGACGGCCGGGCGGCTCGAGGCGGATGCGCTGGCGCTGCGGCTGCTCGAGGAGAGCTTCGTCTCCTCGCTCCCGGCCGAGCTCAGCCTCACCGCCGTGCGCCGCCGCCTGCTCCTCAGCGGCGCGTGGAGCGATCATCCCCGCCTGGCGGCGGCGCTCGTCGCGCAGGCGGCGCACAATGGCGGCGCCTGGTTCTTCGACGCCGAGGAGCGGCGCCAGCTCGCGGCCGCGCCCGATTCCGCCTTTGCCGCCGCTTACCTTCCGCCCCGCCCGATTTCCCCGGCTCCGGCCGGCTTTTCCGACCCCGTCACCGACCGCGTCGCCGAGCAATATCGCGTCTGGCCCTATCCGGTCTGGACTCGCATCACCGTGCCGGAGCCCTCGACGCTGACCGAGGAGATCCGCGCGGTCGATCCCGGCGGAGCGCAGGTGCCCGCGGCGGCGGACCTGCTCGTCGCCGGCTGCGGCACCGGTCTCGATGCCGCCATGACCGCCTGCCGCTTCCCGGATGCGAGGATCATGGCGATCGACGTCAGCGCGACTTCGCTCGCTTATGCCGCCGGGCGCTGCGCCGGCCTCGGCATCGAGTTCCGGCAGCTCGACCTTCACCGCGTGGCGGAGCTCGGGAAGCGCTTCGACATCGTCTATTCGAGCGGCGTCCTCCACCATCTGCCGGACCCGGAAGCCGGCCTGGCGGCACTGGCGGACGCGCTCAGGCCGGGCGGGGTCATGCGGATCCTGGTCTACAGCCGGATCGCCCGCCTCCGCGTCCGGGCCGCGCGGGAGGAGATCGCCGACCTGCTCGACCGGCCGGTCAGCGACGACCTGCTGCGCGAGGCGCGGCGGCGGCTGATCGAAACCGCCCCGCAGCTGGTCGCGGGGACGAGCGACTTCTACACGCTCGGCGGCGTCCACGACCTCCTGCTGCACCGGCACGAGGACCCGTTCGACGTGCCGCGCATCCGCCGCGCCCTCGACCGGCTCGGCCTCGACCTGCTCGCCTTCCTGTTGCCGACGCCGGCGCATCGCGCCCGCTACCGGCAGCGGCATCCCGACGATCCGCTCTTCCGCAGCTTCGACCATTGGGGGGCGCTGGAGAAAGAGGAGCCCTTCCTCTTCTCCCGCATGTACGATTTCTGGTGCCGCAAGTCCGGTTGAGCGCGCTCAGCCGCGGTTCACGTCGCCGATGGCAATGAAGGGAGCGGCATAGCGGCGGAGCTCATGTCCACCTTCGTTCAACCCCCCACTGCCCTGGAGCGCGCCCGCGCAGGCGCGCCGGTGCTCGCCGTGCATCTGCTGCTCGCCTTCGCGCTGCTGCGCGGGCTCGGCTTCACGCCGTCCGCCGAGGCAGCGGACGAGCTCAAGCTGGTCGATCTCGCGCTGCCGCCGCCTGTCCCCGACCCGACCCCGCCGCCCGCGCCCTCCTCGGGCGAGTCCGATTCGCGGCGCCGCGGCGCGCCGCGCGAGGAAGGCGCCGCCTCCCCGGCCAATATCGAATCGCGCGCGACCGAGATCGTCGCACCGACCCGCCCGATCCCGTCTCCCCTCCCCGCCTCGACCGCCGCCAACAGCGGCAAGGATCCGACGCAGGGCGCGGCCCCGGTCCGCGGGCCCGGCAGCGGCAGCGGGGGCGTCGGCCAGGGCACGGGCAGCGGCGCCGGCGGCGACGGGCCGGGCGGCGGCGGCGAAGGCGGCTATGGCGACGGACGCGGCCTGCGGCCGCCGCGCTGGCTGCGCGGGCGGCTGCGCGACAGCGACTATCCGCGCGGC
Source organism: Sphingomonadales bacterium (assembly GCA_034668525.1). Classification (GTDB taxonomy): domain Bacteria; phylum Pseudomonadota; class Alphaproteobacteria; order Sphingomonadales; family Sphingomonadaceae; genus Allosphingosinicella. The sequence goes on along the minus strand of JAXDPC010000108.1, from coordinate 11,719 downwards.
CTCGGCGAGGCCGGCGTGCGCGGCCGGGTCGGCGTGGGCTACGTGGTCGAGACGGACGGCCGCGTCACCAACTGCTCGGTCACCCGCTCGAGCGGCAGCGCCCTGCTCGACGACACCACCTGCGCGCTGATCGAGCAGCGCTTCCGCTACGATCCCGCCCGCGACCGCTACGGCCGCCCGATCCGCTCCAACCTCATCGAAAGCTACGAATGGCTGGTCGAGGACGAGCCGGGCGAGGCCGACGAGCCGCCGCGCCGCCGCCGCCGCCTTTTCTAGACTTCCCGGCCCACGTTCCCTAGCTGTTCGCTCGTGACCGACTCCCGCACTCTCGCGCCCGAGCCAGCCTATCTGCGCGGCCTCAATCCGCCGCAGCGGGAGGCCGTCGAAACCGTCGACGGGCCGGTGCTGGTCCTCGCCGGCGCGGGGACCGGCAAGACGGCGGCGCTGACCGCGCGGCTCGCCCATCTGATCGCCACCCGCCGCGCCTGGCCCTCGGAGCTGCTCGCGGTCACCTTCACCAACAAGGCGGCGCGGGAGATGAAGGAGCGGGTCGGCCGGATCATCGGCGACGCTGTCGAGGGCATGCCCTGGCTCGGCACCTTCCATTCGATCTGCGCCAAGATGCTGCGCCGCCACGCCGAATTGGTCGGGCTCCAGTCCAACTTCACCATCCTCGACACGGACGATCAGCTGCGCGTCCTCAAGCAGCTGATCGCCGCGGCCGACATCGACGAGAAACGCTGGCCGGCGCGGATGCTGACCGGGTTGATCGACCGCTGGAAGAACAAGGGCTGGGCGCCGGCGCAGGTCGATGCCGGCGAGGCCGAGACCTATGCCAACGGCAAGGGTGCCGCGCTCTACGTCCAGTATCAGGAGCGGCTGAGGACGCTGAACGCCTGCGACTTCGGCGACCTGCTCCTGCACATGCTGACTATTCTCAGGACCAAGCGCGACGTGCTGGAGCATTATCAGCAGCGCTTCCGCTACATCCTGGTCGACGAATATCAGGACACCAACCAGAGCCAGTATCTGTGGCTGCGGCTGCTGGCGCAGGAGCGCAAGAACATCTGCTGCGTCGGCGACGACGACCAGTCGATCTACTCCTGGCGCGGCGCCGAGGTCGCCAACATCCTGCGCTTCGAGCAGGACTTCCCCGGCGCGAAGATCATCCGGCTCGAGCAGAATTACCGCTCGACGCCCCACATCCTCGCCGCGGCCTCGGGCCTGATCGCCCATAATGGCGGCCGCCTCGGCAAGACTCTCTGGACCGAGGAAGGCGAAGGCGAGAAGGTGAAGGTGGTCGGCGTCTGGGACGGTCCCGAGGAGGCGCGGCGGATCGGCGAGGAGCTGGAGACGATCCAGCGCCGTGGCTCTTTGGACGACGCGGCGATCCTGGTGCGGGCCCAGTTCCAGACCCGCGAGTTCGAGGACCGCTTCATCGCGATCGGGCTGCCCTACCGGATCGTCGGCGGCTTCCGCTTCTACGAGCGCGCGGAGATAAGGGACGCGCTCGCTTATCTGCGCGTCATCGCGCAGCCGGCGGACGACCTCGCCTTCGAGCGCATCGTCAACGTCCCCAAGCGCGGCCTCGGCGACAAGGCCGTCGCCAAGATCCACAGCCTCGCCCGCGCCCAGGGCGTCCCGCTGATGCAGGCGGCCGCGATGATCCTCGATACGGACGAGCTGGCCGGTGCCGCCCGCCGCTCATTGGGCAACCTCGTCGGCGATTTCGCCCGCTGGCGCGCGCGTCTCGACGAATTGCCGCATCCCGAGCTCGCCCGGATCGTCCTCGACGAGAGCGGCTACACCGCCTCGCTCCAGAACGAGCGCTCCGCCGAAAGCGCGGGCAGGCTCGAGAACCTCGCCGAGCTCGCCCGGGCGATGGAGGAATATGAGACGCTCGGCGCCTTCCTTGAGCACGTCTCGCTCGTCATGGAGAACGACGCCGCCCGCGACGAGGAGAAGGTCACGATCATGACCATCCACGCCGCCAAGGGGCTGGAGTTCGGCACGGTCTTCCTCGCCGGCTGGGAGGAAGGCGTGTTCCCGTCGCAGCGCGCATTGGACGAAGGGGGTCAGGCGAGCCTCGAGGAGGAGCGCCGCCTCGCTTATGTCGCGATCACGAGAGCGCGGCGTAAGTGCTTCATCTTCCACGCCGCCAACCGCCGCATTTACGGTCAGTGGACGAGCTCGATCCCGAGCCGCTTCGTCGCCGAGCTGCCCGACGCCCATGTCGAGCAGGAGCATACCATGTCGGGCGGCGAGAGCCTGTGGCGCGCCAACTGGTCCGAGCGCGCCGACCCCTTCGCCGACGTCGCCCGCGGCACCACCCGCGGCCCCGGCTGGCGCCGTGCCGTGCAAGGCGGCTTCGAACGCACCCCGCCGCGGGTGATGGACGTAAAAGCCTCGGCTATCAGCCTCGGCAACCCCGGCCGCACCGACATCGCGCTGGGCCAACGCGTCTTCCACTCGAAGTTCGGTTACGGCACCGTCGCCGAGATCGAAGGCAACAAGCTCGAGATACACTTCGAGCAGGCGGGGCGGAAGCGCGTCCTGGACAGCTTCGTGAGCCTAGCCTGAGGCCCCAGCCGGGTCGGCAGCTCGCCGGTTCCGGATTCACAAGCCCGTGCACCAACGGTACCGAGCATGTCCATACTCATTTCTAACTGAGAATTCCGTGGAGCTGACGATAGTGTAGGTTGCCGTCGGGGGATTATCATCGCTGCAAGACGGACGAACCGAATAGATGTTGTTCCGAACTCTCGTGATTCGGTACTGACACTCACCGAACTGGGGGGAGCCCATCGGCTGGCCTTCAGCGATCACCGCTCTGACCGCCATCGGCGCCATATCGCAAGAGGGCCCGCGCCATTCCGGCGCATCTGCAGCGACATATCTTCCGTCGCGGAGAGGGAGTGATGCTGCCTCACCGCCAGTCGCTGTATCTGGTTGATCGACGTCTGAGCTTGCGTTGCCAGCCTTTGTCGTGGCGGTGTTCGAGCTAGGAGCGACGGCTGGTGTCAGAGCGGGGGGCTGGGCTGTCGCTGCGGTATTCGCTAGTGCGTTGGTGGCTGCGCTGTTGGCGTCAGCCTCGGTCGGTTCACGATTGCAGGCGCTAAAGGTTAGCACCAGAGCAACGGCGGAAAGTGTGAAGCGCATCGCCATCTTCCTTCAAAGCCGAGGGAAACATCTGGAAATCCACACCAATTAGAGCAGAAGCGGTACTAAATAGTCTGTGGGTATTACTTAATTCCTGTCAGGAGGCCACTCACCGCCGTGCCAAATTGATTGTTCGGTCGAGCGACCTCGACTTGTCTCGTCAACGACGGCGGATGATGAGAAGCGCTCGTGCGCGAAGGGGCGCCATTCAAATCATGGGGCGCCACGAAGCCACGAAGATCGAAGCCGGCGCCCTCACTGGCGCCCGCACTAGCGCGAGCTACACAACCGAGGCCACGGCTCGCACCTTCGTCGCGCCTCAAAACAGCCGCGCCCACCCCGTCCGGGGCACCAATACTCGACGCGACAGCTCCGTACCTGTTCACCGATACGCCTATCGGACCGAGGTAGCAAAACTCCACCGAATCCCGTTGTAGTTTGACACTGTCGGCGTTCAGTCTCGACGCGTTCCTGTCTGAACTGGGCAGATGCGGGGGTGGTCAATACGAGAATTAGTAGTGGGCTGCTAACCAAAAAGGCCGACGCAACTATTGTCCGAGTCATAGCTGAACCTCGCCTTCCAGAGTTATGGACGCAACGTGGCAATTCACCGACTATCGCAAAGTAGAATACCAGAATCAAGCGATGATGTGCGCCGGCAAGGAAGGTTACGCCGATGCCCGCGGCTAGTCGCGATTTAGTTCCGGGATGAGGAGCAGTGGAGCGCAATCTATCAAGAGCTCTGCATCGGGCGTCATGGCGAGCTTGCGCGGCTGATGCTCGACGAGAGCGGTTATACGACTATGCTCCAGGCCGACCGCTCGGCGGAGAGCGGCGGCCAGCTCGAGAACCTGGCCGAGCTCGCCCGCGCGATGGAGGAGTATGAGACGCGCGGCGCTTTCCTCGAGCATGTCTCCCTAGCGATGGAGAATGACGCCGCGCGCGACGAGCCGAAGGTCACGATCATGACCATCCATGCCGCCAGAGGTTCGAATTCGGCACCGTCTTTGTCGCGGGTTGGGAGGAGGGCGCCGTGCCATCGCACGGGGCTTCGGACGAAGGCGGCCATGCCAGTCTCGAGAAGAAGCGCCGCCTCGCTTATGTCGCAATGAGACGAGCGCGGCGTAAGTGCTTCATCTTCCACGCCGCTAACCGGCGCATCTACGGCCAGTTGATGAGCTCGAGATCGACTTCGAGCAGGCGGGAAGGAAGCGGGTGCTGGACAGCTTCGTGACGCTCGCCTGAGGAACCTCAGCGGATCAGTCTCCCAGAGGACTCTCAGCACGCCGCCGCGCCAGCGCCGCCGAGCCTCCCGCGGCGCCGCCCACCACGGCGCCCGCGCAGATCTTGGCGATGTCGAGGAAGCCGGCGACGTCGCCGTCGTCGGGGTGGTAGAGGCCGAAGGCGCCGAAGACGATGGTGAGGAGCACGGCCATCACCAGGAAGATGTGGTCGTGGAGGAAGCCGAAGAGGGTGCGCGGGCGGCGCGCCCGAGCGGCGAAATAATCGTCGAAGGCGCGGTAGACATGGACCGGCCGCAGATCTTCGCCGCCCGCCTCCTCGTCTGCGCTCAGCCGGATCTCGGCCAGGACCGGCGCCATATATTCGTCCCGCACGCTCGCGAACACTTGATCGTCCCCGCTCGAAGCCATGGTGCCCTCCCCTGTCGGCGCTGCGGCGACAAGCTTAGCCCAAGCCGGCGCGGCGGCAAGCGCGACGAAAATCGCGCCTTGCCGCCGGCGCCGCCGCTCCTCTAGGCCGCGCCGGATGGCCCCGTCAGCGCTCGATTCTGCTCCCCACCCCTTCCGCATCGCCGATTTCCGCTTCTACTGGGTGGCACGGCTCGCCTCGACGATCGGCTCGATGGCGATGGTGATCGTGATCGGCTGGCAGGTCTACGACATCGCCCGCCAGACCATGGACGTGAAGAGCGCGGCGCTGCAGCTCGGGCTCATCGGCGTCGTCCAGTTCGTGCCCTTGTTCGCGCTCACTTTGCTCACCGGCTGGGTCGCGGACCGGCTCGACCGGCGCTTCATCGCCCGCGCCTCGATCGCGCTCGAGACCGCCTGCGCCGCCGCGCTCGCCTGGCTCGCTTATACGGGCACGACGACCTTGCTTGCCTTGTTCGTCGTCGCCGGCCTGCTCGGAGTCGCGCGCGCCTTCGCGGCGCCGGCGCTCAGCGCGCTGGCGCCGAACCTGGTGCCGCGCGAGGTGCTGCCGCGGGCGATCGCCCTGTCGTCGATCGCCTGGCAGTCGGGCTCGATCGCCGGCCCGGCGCTCGGCGGCTATCTCTACGCCTGGGAGCCGCACATGCCCTATGCGGTGAGCGCCGCCCTGTTCCTGCTCTCCTTGCTGTGCATGTTCCTGATCGGCCCGAAGCCGCGGGCGGCGATCGAGGGGTCGAAGAATCCGTGGCGGCAGATGGTCGACGGGCTCCATTATGTCCGCGGCAACCGGCTCGTCCTCGGCGCCATCTCGCTCGACCTGTTCGCGGTGCTGCTCGGGGGAGCGACGGCGATGCTGCCGGTGTTCGCGCGCGACGTCCTCCACGCGGGCCCGGAAGGCCTCGGCCACCTCCGCGCGGCTCCCGCGGTCGGCGCCACCCTGATGGCTTTGTGGTTCTCGTTCCGGCCGCTGAAGCGCAACGTCGGCGTCAGGATGCTCGTTGCCGTCGCGGTGTTCGGCGCCGCCACGATCGTGTTCGGTCTGTCGCGATGGATGCCGCTGTCGCTCTTCTGCCTGTTCCTGCTCGGCGCGGCGGACATGCTCTCGGTCTATGTCCGCCAGTCGCTGATCCAGCTCTACACGCCGGACGCCATGCGGGGCCGCGTCGGCGCCGTGTCCACCTTGTTCATCTCGGCCTCGAACGAGCTCGGCGAGGCGGAGTCCGGGTTCCTGGCGGCGCTGATCGGGCCGGTGGCGGCGGTGATCGGCGGCGGCGTCGGCGCGATCCTCGTCACCTTGCTCTGGGCGCGCTGGTTCCCGGAGCTGCGCCGCGCCCGCAGCTTCGATCCGCCGACCGCGCCAATGTCAGCCGATGACGACCGATCCGTGCAGCACGTCGGCCCCGGCTAGCGAGGCGACGCCGGTCAGCACGATGTGCAGATCGAAAGCGTCGAGCACGCCGTCGCCATTGTCGATCCAGAGGCTGTGGGCGTCCTGCTGGAACACCGCGTCGAGCGTGCCGTCGCCGGGCGTCAGCAGCGCCTGCGCCGCGGCCAGGGTCGCGGCATTGCCGGCGAAGGCGATCGTCTTGCCGGCGAATCCCTGCAGGCTGCGCAGGTCGACGACGTCGCTTCCCGAAGCGAAGTTGAGAACGGTGTCGCTCTGCGTGCCGGCGCTGTTGGTGAGCGCGGCATAGCGCAGCCGGTCGTTGCCGCTGCCGAGGTCGAGCTGGTCGGCGCCCGGCCCGCCGAACAGGATGTCGTTGCCGGGGCCCGCGTCGATCATATCGACGAGGTTGCCGCCGGTGACGGTGTCGTTGCCCGCCCCCGTCTCGATGATCGACGGCGCAGTCGCGAGCGCGGTGACCGTATCGTTGCCGCTGCCGCTCTTGACGCGGAGCGCGCCGCTGATCGCCAGGTCGGCGGTCGCGGCGGAAGCGTCGATCGGCGCGTAGAGCAGGTCTTCGGGATTGCCCTTGGCGCCGACGACCGTGATCGTCTGCCGCGCCGCCTGGATTTCCTCGGGTTTGGTGTCGATATAGATCCAGCCGTGCGATGCGACCTGAGCGTCCGGCGATTCATTCACGAAGCTGACATTGACCGTCTCGATTCCGGTGACGTTGGTCAACGTGACGGGCGCGTAGCCCCCTATCGAAATCTCTTTGTACAAATCATAGCGTATGTTGAGCACATCGGTAGCGAAGCCGCTTCCTCGGATCGTCTCCGTCTCGTCGAGTTCATGGGCATAAGCGTTCACTACGAGCGACGCCGTCGACTGGGACGCGTCCACCAGATTGGTGATCCAGTCGTCCGCTGCCAAGCGCGACTGGATTTCGTGGTCGCTAGTGATCGTCACTTCGAGCGTCCGGCCGAACCCAGGTTCGACGAAAATCCGATTGGTCCCCCGCCAAAACTGGATGAAAACTGAGGTCAGCCCCATCTCGCGTGCCGTCGCCCCGATACTTACATCCACGGCTTCGACATAGAGCTTTTGGAACCGCGAGAGCTGCGTAAAGCTCGTATCCGTCGCGACGCCCGGCCTAAGACTAAGGCTGTTCTCCGCCCCCGGCCCTCCATCGGCGGTGATGTTAGGCTTCAGGTCAGAGGCCGATATCACGAAAGTGTCTTTTTGAACATTTCCGGTAAAGTTTATGACGTTGTCCATACCGTCATTAAACTTGTAGAAAGTAAGCGAAGTTATCTCGTTTGATGTTACATCGAACGATAGGTGACCATCAAGATAAGGCCCGAGGCCGAAGCTAAAACCTCCTATGAACGGAGGGCCGACAAAGGGCGTTGCACCCACGAGTTGATAATGAGTGGGTGCAGCCGGCGCATTCTTCGGCCACATCAGAAGGACGGATCCTGAGTAATAGTCTCCCGACTCGATCCGCTCGACGTTGGAGACCCTGGAGAGATCGACGGTCGAGTATCCGGTGAGACGCAAAGTGTCGTAGCCGGGGCCTCCGTCAATGCGGTGCAAGCTTGAGGGGGTGCCCTGCACCACGTCGTTTCCCGCCCCCAGCGATATCGTCTGGGCGCCCGCCCCGAGGTTTACGAGATCGTTGCCGCTCCCCGTGCGCACCGTGTCGTCGCCGCCGGAGTCCACGTTCACGGTGAGGCCCGTCGTATAGGCGCTTGCATCCGTGACTGAAGCGCCCGGGTCCGTCGCGGTCACGATGCGGATGCCCGCGGCCTGTGCGTTCGGGCCGAGCCGCGTCTCGAACGTGTCGGCCACGAGGAGGTAGCGCGTCCTGGGAAGACCTTGGAAATCCGCGTCGGCATAGCTGCGCCCGGCGAGGTTCAGCGTCGCCCAGGCTTGGGAGACCTCGAGCTTGTATGCGCCTGCATGCGCGGAAGCGACGGAGAGGTAATAGCGGCCCGCTGTGGACGGAACGTAATCGAGCGACGCCACATCTTCGCCGGCGAGAAGACTGTCCGTCGCGAGCAGCACGCCGAACCGGTCGTGCAAGGACAGGGTGGCTGGCAGGGCTTGCCCCCCCGGCCCGGTCAGGAGCGCGGCCACGCTTTTGGAGGCAACGAGATCGACCTCGAACCAGTCACGGTCGTTCGGGCGCTCGAACGCCGCGGTCGCCGTGCCCCCGGTCAGCGTGTGGCTCGTCTGGTCGTGGCCGTAGAGGATATCGCCGGCGCGCCCTGCGCCGACGCCGATCGTGGTCCAATGGGTCAGCGCCTGCGCCTCCGTCAGATGGAGGGCGGCGACGTCCTGATAGCTTAGCAGATAGGCGCGCTCGTCGAAATCGGTGGGACGGCCCTCGTCGGCGCCGGTCTTGAGATAATGATGCAGCGCCTCGTTCGGATAATTGAGATAGCCGAACTGGAGCAGGTCGCGGTTGGCCGCGACATATTGGACCGGATCGAAGCCCGTGGTCGGCCGCCGCTCGTAAAAGCCGTAGTTGATGTAGTGGCCGAGCAGTCGGTCACGGTCGTCGCCGACGACGGCGGCGACGTCGGGGTTGGACGCGCCGTAGAGGAAGCCGTCGACGCGGCTGAAGCTGCGGCCTTCGCGGAATCCGAAATCGATATAATGCTGCGCCAGCCCGTTGGCGTTGGTGCCGAACACCACGACGAGGTCCGAGTTGGACGCCGAATAGCCCAGATGATCGAAGCTCGATGTCGGCCGGCCGGCGCCGTAGCCCTGGCGGATATAATGGTCGGTATAAGCGGTGTAATAGCTGCCCAGGGCGCCGATCAGGTCGGGGTTCGACGCGCCGTAGAGGAACGGATTGAAGCGGAACGGGTCGCGCCCCTCGGCGCGTCCGTAATGCTCCCAATGCCAGCGCCCCGCCACCGGATCGGCGCCATACACCCGGATGAGGTCCGGATAGGACGCGATGTAACGCAGCGGATCGAATTCTTCCGGCATCGGCTCACCCCCTCGCGGCCGCGCGCGGACCGTATACTCCGGGGGCACCCTACACGCGCGAAGCCGATCGGCAAAGCCAAAAAGGCCCGCTCTTGCCGTGACTTAGACCATGACCGAGCCTGGCCGAGCGGGTCAGGCGACGACCACGGACCCGTGCAGCACGTCGGCGCCCGTGAGCGAGGCCACGCCGTTCAGCAGGATATGGAGATCGCTCGCGTTGAGCACGCCGTCGCCATTGTCGAACCAGAGCGAGTGGTCGTCCTGCTGGAAGACGGCGTCGAGCGTGTTGTCGCCGGGCGTCAGCAGCGCCTGGGCGGCGGCGAGACCGGCCGCATTGCCGGCGAAATTGATCGTCTTGCCGGCAAAGCCCTGGAGGTGGAGCACGTCGACCACATCGCTGCCCGACACGAAATTGTAGACCGTGTCGATGGTGGCCCCGGCGCTGTCCGAAAGCGCGGCGTAGCGGACGCGGTCGTTGCCGGTGCCGGTGTCGAGCTGGTCGGCGCCGCCCCGGCCGAACAGGACGTCGTTGTCGGCTCCGGCGAAGATCACATCGGAGAGGTTGGCGCCGGTCACCGTGTCGTTGCCCGAGCCCGTCTCGAGCTGCGAGCGGAGATCGGGCGCAGCGGTGACGGTGTCGTTGCCGCTGCCGCTCTTCACCCGGATCGCGCCGTTGATGACCAGATTGGCCGTCGCCGCCGAAGCGTCGATCGGCGCGTAGAGCAGGTCCTCGGGCGTGCCTTTGGCGCCGATTACGTTGATCGTCTGCTGCGCCGCCTGGATGTCGCCCGCCTGGGTGTCGAGGTAGATCCAGCCGTGCGAATGCGGGTCGGGATTGAAGGAAGAAGCCGGGCCGACAAAGCTGACGTTGATCGTCTCCACGCCGGTCACATTGGTGAGGTCGACGGGCGTATAGCCGCCATTGGTGTTGGCCCGCTCGTAGATGACGTATTTCAGGTCCATCACGTCGGTGGCGAAGCCGCTCCCGATCAGCGTCTCCGTGCTCTGTATTTCCGGCGAGTAGGCCGTGAAGCGCTGCGCCGCACCAGCCAGCGACGCGTCCACAAAATGGGTGCCCTTGTCCATATGGGCCGCGAAGACGTTGATTTCGAACGGACTTCCTACGAGCACCTCGATCGTCCGGTTGAAGGCCGCTTCGAAGATCACGCTGTTGGTTCCGCGGAGGTCGAGACGGACTTGCAGCAGACCCATCTCCGTCGCCTGCGCGCCGAGCTGGACGTTCACGTTCGTGCCGCGCAGGATCTCGAAGCTCGAGAGACGCGTGAAGCTGGCGTCGGTCGCCGCGCCGCCGAGAAGCCGCAGCGTATCGCCATTGCCAAAAGCGGATCCGTTGAGGGTATCGACGTTCCCCCCATCGGCGGTGACGTTCGGGCCGAGGTCCGACGCATGGATCGCCAACTCGCCGGAATAGCGGTTGCCTTGATAGTTGATGACGTTCGGGATGCCGACATTGTACTTTTCGAAGACGAGCAGCGTCTCGGCGCCGGCGACAATGTTGAACGACACCGCGCTGCTCAGCAGGTCGGCTGCGAGCGTGACCACCAGCCGCGCAGGATCGAACGCGCCCGGGACGCGCGCGTTCAGGCCGACAATGTCGTAGGAACCCGTGGCCGCTGCTCCGCCGGTCAGGGTGAGCTCCAGGCTGTCCAGCTGCTCGATCCGTTCGACGTTGACGATCTTGGCCAGATCGAGCGTGATCGCGTCGTAGAATCCCGTGCCGACGAGTCGAAGCGTGTCGGTGCCCCCGCCACCGTCGATGCTGTGCAGCGCCGAAAGCTTGCCGGTGACGAGATCATTGCCGGAGCCGAGCGACAGATTCTGGGCGCCGACCCCCGCGATGATGTGATCGCTGCCGCTGCCGGTGCGGACGACATCGGCGCCGCCGGCGGCGACATTGACGGTGAGGCCGGTCGTATAGGCGCTCGCGTCCGTGACTGAGCCGCCCGTGCTGGTGGCGGTGACGAAGCGGATCCCGGCGGCCTGGGCGTTGGGCCCGAGCTGCGTCTCGAAATTGTCCGCGATCGTCAGGAAGCGAATACGCTGCATGCCCGCGAAATCGGCGTCCGTATAATTGCGTCCGCCGATGCTGAGGCTCGCCCAGCCCTGGCTCGCGTCCAGCTTGTACTGGCCGGCAGAGGGCGACGAGACGGAAATGTAATAATGGCCGGTGACGGTCGGCAGATAATCGAGCGTGGCGACATCCTCGCCCGGCACCAGCGTCTCGGTCCTCAGCCACGTGCCGTAGCGATCGTGCAGCCTGATGGTGGCCGGTATGGCTTCTCCATTGGGCCCGGTGACGAAGATCGCAAGGTTGCTGCCGGCGGTGAGATCGAGCTCGTACCAGTCGTGGTCGTTCGGGCGGTCGAAAGTCGCGACCGTGCCGCCGGGCAAAGCGTGGCCGGTCTGGTCGTGGCCGAACAGCGCGTCGCCGACGCGGCCCTCGCGGGCTCCGACGTTCATCCAGTGATTGAGCAATTGCGCGTCTGTG
>JAXDPC010000107.1:0-15468 GCA_034668525.1 Sphingomonadales bacterium | reverse complement strand
ACCCCGCATTCTCCCGCTGCTACAAACGTAGCAGGCAACGGTTCGTGCGGGAGAATGAGGGGATGAAGCTGAGGGTAGTGGCCGGCCTGGCGGCGGCCGTGCTGTGGGCGTCGGCGTGGGCGCAGGCGCAGCCGGCGGAGGATTGGCGGGCGATCGCCGTGCAGGACGTGCGCGCCGCCTACGACATCTTCGTCGCCAACCATCCCGGCATGCACGACCCGGGCAACCGCGCGTTTCCCGCCCAGCTCGCCCGCGCTCGCGACCGCGCGCTGGCGCTCGCCGAGCGGGCGGCGAGCCGGAGCGACTATGCAGCAGCGCTCGGCACCTTCTCCGCCGGACTCGGCGACGGCCATGCCCAGGTGATGATGATCCAGCCCCCGGCGGGGACGCAGGCGGATCGCGAGTGGCCCGGCTTCACCGTCGCCTGGCGCGGCTCCGCCCTCCTCGTCCACCAGGCCGGCACCGGAGCGCCCGCGCCCGTCGGCGCGACGATCACCGCATGCAACGGGCGGCCGATCCGGGACTATCTCCGCCAGCGCCTGCTGACCCGCAACTTTCGCCCGGCCGAAGCCGGCCAATGGTGGTTCTGGTCGACCCGCGCCTTCGTCTCGACGCCGACGACAGTCGACGGCCGGCCGGAGCGCTGCACCTTCCGCAGCCCGGGCAGCCGCGCCCGTGAAGCTGCGCTCTCCTGGATCGCCGCCCCCGCGGACCTCGACGCGCGCCTCGCCGCCGCCTCGGACGGAGAGCGCACGCCGATCGGCATCACCGAGCCGCGGCCGGGTCTGTTCCTGGTCGGCATGCCCGATTTCAACCCCGACGAGGCGGGCGCGGAGGCCTGGCGCCGTCTCTACGAGGAGCTGGCCCGCCGCCGCGCCGATCTCGCCCGGGCGCGCGCCCTTGTCGTCGACCTGCGCCACAACAATGGCGGCTCGTCGCTGTGGAGCCGCGACGCCGCGCGCATCCTGTGGGGACGCGAGGCCGTCGACCGCCGCATGGCCCGGCATTTCCGCGACGTCGCCATCTGGTGGCGCGCGAGCCGCGGCAACACGGAACATATGGAGGATCTGATCCGCCGCCTCGAGGGCATGGGCCGCACCGCGCAGGCCGACGCCAGCCGCGGCTCGGCTCAGGGCATGCGCGCCGCGCTCGACCGCGGCGAGACCTTCTACGTCCAGCCGATCGACGACGACGAGAGCCCCGATGCCGGCGGCCCGCTGCCCGCGACGGATTTCCGTACGCCCGTCTACGTTATCGTCCCCGGCCGCTGCGCCAGCGCCTGCAACGACGCGCTCGACGTCTTCACGCGCTTCCCGAACGTCAGGCTGATCGGCGCGCCGGGCTCGGGCGATTCCACTTACATGGAAGCGCGGGCGACCGAGCTGCCCTCGGGCCGCGGCCGCATCGTCATTCCGAACAAGATCTGGATGGGCCGCCCGCGCGCCTCCGGCGAGGTCTATCGTCCGCACGTCGCGGTGAACGAGCTCGACTGGTCGACGGCGACTTTCCTCGATCGCATCGAGCGCGACTTCGGCTCGCGCCGACGCTAGCGAAAGGCAGTGCCGAAAGCACGGCGGGCTGCTAGGCCGCCCGCCATGAAGCCGCTCTCCGCGCTCCTGCTCGCTGCGCTCCTCGCCGCGGTCCCGGCCGCAGCCCAGGCACGGCTCGCGCGCGAGGAGCAGCGCATCGTTCGGACGGTCGAGCGCGAAAGCGACCGCACGATCGCGCTGCTGGAGCGGATGGTGAACCAGAACAGCGGCACGCTCAACCTCGCCGGCGTGACGGCGGTGGCGGAGATGCTCCGGCCCGAATTCGAGCAGCTCGGCTTCGACGTGCGCTGGGTCGACATGCGGGAGACGGGCCGCGCCGGCCACCTGATCGCGACCCACCGCGGAAACGGCCGCGGGCGCCGCATCCTGCTCATCGGCCATCTCGACACCGTGTTCGAGCCCGACTCGCCCTTCCAGCGCTTCCAGCGCGACGGCAATCGCGCCACCGGGCCGGGCGTCGGCGACGACAAGGGCGGCGTCGCCGTGATCGTCGCCGCCCTGCGCGCGATGCAGGCGGCGGGGACGCTGCGCGGCGCCGACATCATGGTCGTCCTCACCGGCGACGAGGAGCGGCCCGGCTCGCCGATCGCCGTCGCCCGGCGCGACCTGATCGAGGCGGGGCGCTGGGCCGACGTGGCGCTGGAATTCGAGAATCTCGCGCTGGAGGACGGGCGCGACTACGGCACCGTGGCGCGGCGCAGCTCGTCCACCTGGACGCTGCGCACCGGCGGACGCACCGGCCATTCCAGCGGCATCTTCGGCGAAGGGCTGGGCTACGGCGCGATCTACGAAATGGCGCGGATCCTCGACGCCTTCCGGCGCGAGCTGCCCGAGCCCAACCTGACCTACAATGTCGGCGTGATCGGCGGCGGCACCCCGGCGACGATCGACGCGCAGGGGCTGTCGGTCGCGGCCTCGGGCAAGACCAACATCGTCGCCGAGACGGCGATCGCCCGCGGCGACCTGCGCACCCTCACGCCGGAGCAGGACGCCCGGGTGCGCGCGCGGATGCAGGCGATCGTCGCCCAACACCTTCCCGAGACGTCGGCCGAGCTGATCTTCTCCGAAGACGGCTATCCGCCGCTGCCGCCGACCCCGGGCAACCGGGCTCTGCTGGCCCGCCTCAACGCGATCAATCGCGACCTCGGCCTGGTCGAGATGCCGGAATATGACCCCGCGCGCCGCGGCGCGGCCGATTCGAGCTTCGTCGCCGCCGAGGCGGACGTCCTCGCCGGGCTCGGCGCGGCCGGCGGCGGCGCGCACGCCCCGGGCGAGCATATCCTGCTCGACAGCATCGCCCGATCGGCGACCCGCGCGGCGATCCTGATGACCCGCCTGTCGCGCGAGCCGCGCTGAAGCGTCAGGCGCGCTTCGCCGTCACGAAATAATCGAGCGACTTGTCCTCGGAGAGGTGGAAGCCGCTCGCCGGGCCCCACGAGAGGCCCGTGCAGTCGACGATGTCGAGGCCGGCGTCGCGCAGCAGCGCGCAGGTCTCTTCCGGGACGAGGAACTTCTCCCAATCGTGCGTCCCCTTTGGGATCCGGCCGAACGCTTCGGCGAGCCCGACCAGCAGCAGACGGGACGCCCCGGTGCGGTTGGGAGTGGAGAGGATGAGCAGGCCGGTGTCGGCAAGGATGCGGCCGAGGCCCGCGACGAACGGGCGCGGATCGGCGACATGTTCGAGCACCTCGAGACAGGTCACGAGATCATAGGGTCCCGCCAGCGTCTCGACCCCGCCGACGCGATAGTCGATCTCCAGCCCCTGGCCCTGGGCATGGAGACGGGCCGCCGCGACGTTCTCCGGCGCCGCATCGACTCCGGTCACTTCGGCGCCGAGCCGGGCCAGCGGCTCCGCCAGCAGCCCGGCGCCGCAGCCTACATCCGCGGCGCGGCGGCCGGCGAGCGGCTTCAGGTCGCACTCGTCGAGCCCCCAATGCTGGTCGAGCCGGTCGCGGATGTAGGCGAGCCGCACCGGGTTCATCCTGTGCAGCATCGCCGAGGAGCCGTTCGGATCCCACCATTCGGCCGCCATCGGCCCGAAATGCGCGGCCTGGTCCGGATCGATCGTCGTCGGGAGGGGCTCGCTTGCCATGGTCATGGGTCACACCTATCAGGGCCGCGCCTTTCTTCCCACGGCGAATGCGCAAGCCCCAGAGCGAGTTTCATGGCCCGGATCGTGATGAAATTCGGCGGCACGTCGATGGCGGGGATCGAGCGCATCCGCCACGTCGCCGGGCTGGTGAGGCGCGAGGCCGAGCGCGGCAACGACGTCGCGGTGGTGGTCTCGGCGATGGCGGGCGAGACCGACCGGCTGGTCCAGTTCTGCCGCGAGGCCGCATCGCTCTACGATCCGCGCGAATATGACGTCGTCGTCGCGTCCGGCGAGCAGGTGACCAGCGGCCTCCTCGCCATCACCCTCCAGGGCATGGGCATGAACGCCCGCTCCTACATGGGCTGGCAGCTGCCGATCCGCGCCTCCGGCCACGCCTCCGCCCTCATCGACGATATCGATGCCGGCGTTCTGGAACGCGTCTTCTCGGAAGGCGGGATAGCGGTCATCCCCGGCTTCCAGGGCGTGGCGGCGGACGGCAGCCTGGCGACGCTCGGCCGCGGCGGCTCCGATACGTCGGCGGTGGCGCTGGCGGCGGCAGTGCGCGCGGATCGCTGCGACATCTACACCGACGTCGACGGAGTCTACACGACCGACCCGCGGATCGTGCCCCGCGCGCGCAAGCTTGCCGCCGTCACTTATGACGAGATGCTGGAGCTGGCCTCGGTCGGCGCCAAGGTGCTGCAGACGCGCTCGGTCGGGCTCGCCAAGAGGCACGGCATCCGCCTCCAGGTCCTTTCCTCGTTCGAGGACAGGCCCGGCACGCTCATCGTCGGCGAGAACGAAATCGGGGAGCATGAAATGGAACGGCAGGTCATCACCGGCATCGCCCACGACAAGAATGAGGCGCGGTTGACGCTGACCGGCATCGCCACCGGGCCGGGCGCGGCGGCGACGGTGTTCGGCGCGCTCGCCGAGGCGCAAATCAACTACGACATGATCCTCGAGAGCGTGGCGAGCGCCGACGAGACCACGGACCTGAGCTTCACGGTGCCCAAATCGATGCTTCCGCAGGCCGCCGACACGCTCGAGCGGCGCCGGGAAGACATCGGCTTTCGCGAGCTGCGAACCGACGCCGGCCTCACCAAGCTCAGCATCGTCGGCGTCGGCATCCGGAGCAACCCCGACATCGCGGCGCGGATGTTCGCGACGCTGGCCGAACGCAAGATCGACCTGCTCGCGATCAGCACCAGCGAGATCAAGGTCTCCGTGCTGATCCCGGTGGATTATACCGAGCTCGCCGTCCGCGTCCTGCACACCGCCTTCGGCCTCGACGCGGAGGACGGCGAATGAGCGTAGCAATGGCGGCCGAAGCCCCACCCCTCGATGTGGAGGGGTTGGGGTGGGGTGAACTCTCCGCTAGAGGCGCCACCCTATGACGACCGCCACCCCCACCCAACCCTCCCCCATCGAGAGGGAGGGCTCGATCGGCCGCGACCGCCTCGCCCGCCTGATGAAGCGCGGGACCGATTTCCTCGGCTGCGAAGTCGCCATCCTGGGCGGCGCGATGAGCTGGATCTCCGAGCGCAGCCTGGTCTCCGCTCTGTCCAACGCCGGCGCGTTCGGCGTGATCGCCTGCGGGGCGATGAACCCGCAGCAGCTCGACGCCGAGATCGGCGAGACCAAGGCGCGCACGCAGCGGCCGTTCGGAGTCAACCTCATCACCATGCATCCCCAGCTTTCCGAGCTGATCGATGTCTGCGCCGGCCATAAGGTGAGCCATGTCGTCCTCGCCGGCGGCCTGCCGCCGGCGGGCTCGATCGAGCGGATCAAGGGCAACGGCGCGAAGCTGATCTGCTTCGCCCCGGCGCTGGCGCTGGCGAAGAAGCTGGTCCGCTCGGGCGTGGACGCGCTGGTGATCGAAGGGATGGAAGCCGGTGGCCATATCGGCCCGGTCTCGACCTCCGTCCTGGCGCAGGAGATATTGCCGCCGCTCTCGGCCGAGGTTCCGATCTTCGTCGCCGGCGGCATCGGCCATGGCGGCCTCATCGCCGGCTATCTCGAAATGGGCGCGGTCGGAGTCCAGCTCGGCACCCGCTTCGTCTGCAGCCACGAATGCATCGCCCATCCCAATTTCAAGAAGGCCTTCATCCGCGCCTCGGCGCGCGACGCCATCACCTCCGTCCAGATCGATCCGCGCCTGCCGGTGATCCCCGTCCGCGCCCTCAAGAACCGCGAGATGGAGGCGTTCGCCGCCAAGCAGCGCGAGGTCGCCGACCTGCTCGACAAGGGCGCGGTCGAAATGGCCGAGGCCCAGCTCCAGATCGAGCATTATTGGGCCGGCGCCCTCCGCCGCGCGGTGATCGAAGGCGACGTCGAGAGCGGCTCGGTGATGGCCGGCCAGTCGGTCGGCATGGTCAAGCAGGAGCAGAGCGTCGCCGAGATCATCGCCCAGCTGGTCGACGAGGCCGCCCACGCGCTGGAGAGAAGGTCCGTTCACGCCTGACTAGCGCTCGTTTCGCTCGAAAGGCGAGGTCAGATGCTGCACCACTCCTCGCGACCAGGGACCTCCGGCGCGACGATGCCAGGGCCTCCGCGGAACCTCACAAGGCCCGACAGAATGGGGGGGCGTTCGCCTCGCGGCATGCGTCCGGCATACGACCGGTCTGGCGCCAGTAGCGGATCAGGCCCAGCCGCTGGACGAGAGGGGCGAAAGCCGGGTCCCGGCGTGCCCGGGCGAAGCTCGCCTCGAACAGCGCGCCGCGCATCCAGAAGCCATTCGCCTCGACCGATTGGATCGCTGCCCGATCCTCGCCGATCGCGGCGAGCGCGGTCGTCACGAGCCTTGTGTTGGTGCCGGGGTCCCGCGCCATTGCTTTGAGCATCTCGGCTGCCCTGAGACGCGCCTCGGGCTGCCCGCTCCGCAAGGCGGCGAAGGTCGCTGCAAGGGCTGCCCGTGTCTGGGATGGCAAAGAGAGACGGGGCTCGGCGAGGAGGGCCGCGCCTTCTTCGTATCGCGCGGCCCAGAACGCACGGAGCAGCAGCAGGTACGATACCGCGCTTTCCTCTGGCCAGATTCGCCGCGCCTGGGCCAGGATGCGCTCTCCCTCTTCGTATTGCTCCGCTCTGAAAAGCGCCTCCGCGAGACTGAGGTTGCTCGCCAAGGTCAGCGGTTGTCGGTCTCGAAAGCGGCGATACGCTTCGACAGCCTCGTCGAGGCGGCCGACCACGGTCAGCAGAAAACCATATTGGTGGTGCTCGCACGTGCAGTCGGTCGGGCGTACGCTGAGCGCCCGCTGAAGCAGCCTTTCGACTGCAATCCAATCGTGCCGTTCGACGAACGCCGCCGCCCACGCCGCATAGGCCTCGCTGTTCTGCGGATCGAGCCGGAGGGCGCGTGCTACCGCCTGCGCCGCTTCCAGGCGCAAGGCCGCGACGTCTCCTTCGGGGCCGATCTGTCCCATCGGTTGCGCATACAGTGCGAGCGACGACCAGCCCCGCGAAAAATCTGGCGCCGCCTCGGTTACCCGCCGAGCGACGTCGATCGTACGATTTCGCGTAGTCGGCGCATTTGACCAGATTTCCTGGCAGAACTGGAGCCAGAGCGATAATTGTCGGTCCGTCATTCGGGCGAGATAGGGGCCGGCGCCGGGCAGGCCGCACCGTAGCACCTGGCTCACCCGGGCCGCGACTTGCCTCGGGGCCACAGCCGAGAACGAGGCCGGCAGCTCGAATATCTGCGCCCACAGCGAAGCCCCGGAGCGTTCGTCCCGGAGGTGGACGGCGAATCGAAGCCGGTCGCCAGCCCGCTGAATGGTGCCGCGGAGAAAGCGCGTCGTCCGGCCGACGCCGAAGCCGCTGTCGGCCGTGATGACAATCGCGGCGTCGTCGACCTCGAAGGCGGCGATCAGCTCTTCCCGAAGGCTGTCCGCGATGCCGTCCGGAAGGTCGTGCGAGAGGGCGCGGATCGTTGCCAGCCGCAACTGCGGCCGGTCGTCGGCGCCACCCTGAGCGCGGGGCCAAAGGAGCACGCCGAGGGCGATCACCGCGGCGACCGCCAAGGTTACGATACCGGCGACGATCGGCCGACGCCTCGCCGCGTGCGTCCCCCCGCGGGGCAAGGCGCTTCGATCCGTTCCAGGCTCGGCCAGGCAATAGCCGACGCGCGCCACCGTTTCGATTTCGAAGGGCGGCGGATCGATCGACCTCGCCAGACGGCGCAGCGCGACCATGCAGCGGTTGATCGAGTCGTCGCCGACGATGCGGCCATCCCAGCAGGCTTCGATCAACTCATCGCGGGAGACGATTTCGCCCCCAGCCTGGGCAAGAGCGACCAGCACCTGCATGATCCGGGGTTCGAGCTCGCGGCAATTGCCGTCGACGGGGCAGACCTGGCGCCGGGCCGGCCGCACCTGCAGGCCGCCGATCTGGAAATCCGGGACCGCCGCCAAAATAATTCGCGGCGACGTTACTTGATCATCGGCAGCGACAATCATCGGCAAGCCATCACCAAAAGATCATCCCCCCATCATAGCGGAGAACCCCTCCTTTGTCTCACTTTCGCGCGGAAGATCGGGCTTCGGGCACGATGAAATTGATCGATCCCCTTTTTCGGGAGACAAGAAATGGGGTTTTTTCAGACCGGCTGGAAATGGTGCAGCAAATGCAACGGCCTTTTTCATTCGCGCAATCCCGCGCAGGGCCGCTGTTCCGGCGGCGGCGCACATGTCGGCGGCGCGAGTCCCTACGCTTTGTTCATGGAGCCGGACGGAAACGCACCCTTCCTGCCCCGCATCCCGGCGGGACCATGGCTCGGCCAACAGGGCTGGAGATGGTGCCGTAAGTGTCAGGCGCTGTACTTCGCGGGCAATCCAGCCAGCGGCGCCTGCCCGGCCGGCGGCGGCCACGATGGATCGGGGAGCGGCCACTATGTGATCGATTACCTCGGGCGGGCGGGCTACAGGTCCGACGGGGAGCGGTGCCAGAATCAGTGGCGCTGGTGCCCGCGATGCCAGCAGCTCGTCTATGCCCCGGTCGTCTTTGCCGGGAACAGCCTGCCCGCGCCATGCGCCGCGGGCGGCAACCACGCGCCCTCCGGCTCGGACTACGCCCTCAACGTCGCGGGGCCGCATCACGACGCCAATGTCGCCCGACTGCTCGTCATCGCCCCAGCCGCGTTCGAAGCGGCGCTGCGGCCGCTGATCGAGCATAAGAACGCGACCGGCATGCCCGCCTTTCTGATCACCCGCGAGGCGCTCACCGCTCATTATTCCGGGCGCGACGATCCGGAGAAGATCAAGCGCGGCATCGTCTTCGCCCAAGGCTATCTGGACACGCGCTACGTCCTGCTGGTCGGCGATGCGAGCCACATTCCGGTCAGGTATCGCTACACCAACATGCCGCCGGCCTCCCCCAGTTTCCGGGACGGCTGGTACACGCCGGCAGACCTCTATTATGCCAACCTCTACCGCAATCACGATAACTTCCGCCGCAGGCCGGATCTGGACCATCACTGGGAGCAGACCTCGCTGGCCTCGGACGGCCGCTTCGCCGACTGGGACGCTAACGGTGACGGGAAATATAACGAGCACCATTGGGACGACGACGCCCGGCGCTACAATCCCGACAACGTCGATGGCTGGCCCGACGTCGCGGTCGGACGCGTGCCTGCTCACGACGCGTCGGAGGTCGCGGCCTATGTCGCCAAGGTGATCCGCTACGAGACCGGCGAGGCCCGTCCCGAACCCACGGCCCATACCATCTTCATCGAGCGGGGCCTTCCGCAGGGGCTGGGCCTGGCCCGCGACACGATCCGGCTCGGCGAGACCGGGTGGGACGCGGACATCGTCGCCCTCAATTACGGGCGCCGGGAAGCGCTTCCGGCGCCGCGCCTGCAGCGCGGCACGGCCGGCGGCACGCCGGTGGAGGATGCCGCGGCCCGGAGCTTCTGGATCAGCTATATCGGCCACGGCCATGCGGATGGCTGGGGGGTGGTCGAGCTGAACCGTCCGCTCGATACGGCGCGGGTGGCCCAATTCTCGAACGAGGACAATCTCCCGATCGTCTTCGCCAGCTCCTGCTCGACCGGCCAGTTCGTGCACTGTGTGCCGGGCGACGGTCCCTATCGCGATGCGCGAGGCGCCACGCACTGGTATCGGGTGGAGGGGACCGACGCGTTGCCGACCCGGGTCTACGATCTCGGCGATCGCCCGCCGGGCTCCGCGCCGGTGCGCGAATGGCTGTCGCGCAACGGCGTGCGGCCGAGGATTACCCCGGAGCCGCCGCACAGCTACGACTTTCCCGATCGCCGCACCCTGACCTTCGCCCGCGGCTGGCTGTTCGGCAACGCCAGGGGAGGTGCCATCGCTTATTTCGGTGCGACGACCGTGCACGAGCCCAATTGGGATTCGCGGCTGGAGACCCTGCTGATCAGCAAATATAGGCTTGAGCCGAACCCGGTCCTGGGGGACCTCTGGCTGCTCGCCCAGCGCGAATATTGGCGCGAATTCTACGACAACGAAAACTGCATCGGCGCGCCCCGCATCTACCTCACCTACATGACCTTTTTCGGCGATCCGTCGCTCCGCCTGCCGTGATTGCGCGCAGGGGTCGAGCCGTGCCGGCCAAGCCTCATGACGTAAGGAGAAGGATGATGGCCAGGACGAACGAAAATTCGCGGCGATCTGCGCGATCGCTCATCGCGCTGGTCGCGCTCGCCACGCTCGGCGGCTGCGACATCAACTGGGCCGAGTTCCTCGACAGGGTCGACCGGATCGATCGCGCGTGCGTCTACGGCTACAGGATGGAGCGGTCCCTGATCGGGCCGCCGCGAATGCTCTTCTTCCCCCGCTTTCAGAGCGGCGACGACCGGGAGATCCCGCGCGGAATGTATTACCGCATGTCGGTCAGCAGCGTGCAAACCTCGCGAGAGACTCCTTATATCGAGTTTCACAACGTCACGCCGGCACAGGGTGACAACGGCCTGCCGATTCGGAGGGTCTACGAGACCCGGAGCGTGGTCGTCCCCATCAGCGGGGATGAACGGGCGAACTACATCGTCCGTATCGAAAAGCGCCCGCCGTTCCGGGGACTCGGCGCGGACCGGCCCGAGTGCTACGCCCGCACCTTCCCGTCGGTGCGCATCGGCCAGTGATCCCGGAGACCGCGGCGGAATCGCCCGTTCCCCAATCAGGAACGGCTCCGCTGAGGGCCGGCTCGCTCGCCGGCCGGCCCTCGTCCGCGCCATTCACTTGGAAAGCGGCCGCTCTTTCTGATAGCTGGCGCGATGCCGACCGCCTCCGTCGCCTCCTCGCGGGAGATATTGACCGGGCTTCACGACGTGATGGCGTCGCGGGCGTCGGCGCAGGCGAAATTGAACAAGGTCGTCCAGATCATCGCCGATGCGATGGCGAGCGAGGTCTGCTCGATCTACCTGCTCCGCGACGGCGTGCTCGAGCTGTTCGCCACGGTCGGCCTCAAGCAGGACGCGGTCCACGTCACCAAGCTCGCTTTGGGCGAAGGCCTGGTCGGCACGATCGCGAAGAATGTCGACGTGCTCAACCTGGCAGAGGCGTCGAGCCATCCCGAATTCGCCTTCCGGCCCGAGACCGGCGAGGAGCTGTTCCACAGCTTCGCCGGCGTGCCGATCATCCGCAAGGAGCGGGCGATCGGGGTCCTCGCCGTCCAGCATGCCGATCCCCGCGCCTATGACGAGCTCGAGATCGAGGCGCTGCAGACGGTGGCGATGGTGCTTTCCGAGCTGATCGCCAATGCCGGCCTCGCCGACAAGGCCAGCGCCGCGTCCGGCTCGACCCGCGACGACGGACCGGTGCGGCTCACCGGGCTCCGCCTCGTCACCGGCATGGCGCGGGGCCACGCCGTCTATCACCAGCCGCGCATCCTGATCGAGCACACCGTCGCCGAGGACACCGAGGCCGAGCGCCACCGCGTCTATTCCGCCTTCCGCAAGATGCGCGAGCAGATCGACAATATGACCAACGCCGCCGAGTTCGGCACGGCGGGGGAGCATCACGACGTCCTCGAGACCTACAAGATGTTCGCTTATGACGAGGGCTGGTCGCGGCGGATCAACGAGGCGATCGACAGCGGCCTCACCGCGGAGGCGGCGATCGAGCGCGTCCGCCAGCGCATGCAGACGCGGATGCGGCAGATCGACGATTCCCTGCTCCAGGATCGGATGCACGACCTCGACGATCTGTCGAACCGGCTGCTGCGCATCGTCTCCGGCCAGCTCGGCACCGCCGCCCAGATGGGGCTGCGCCAGGACGCGATCCTGATCGCGCGAAACCTCGGCCCGGCCGAGCTGCTGGAATATGACCGGCGCAGGCTGAAGGGCGTGATCCTCGAGGAGGGATCGCTGACCGCTCACGTCACCATCGTCGCGCGGGCGATGGGCGTGCCGATGCTGGGGCGGGTGAAGAGCGTCCGCCGCGTGATCGGGGAGGGCGACTATCTGCTGCTCGACGGCGGCGACGCCGTCGCCTTCATTCGCCCGACGCCCGCCGTCGAGGAAGCGTTCAAGGCGAAGCTCGCCGCCACCGCAAAGCGGCGCGCGGCCTTCGCCGCGATGCGGGAGCTGCCGCCCGAGACGAAGGACGGGGCGCGGATCACGGTGATGGTCAATGCCGGACTGCGCGACGACGCCGAGGCGCTCGAAGCGGTCGGCGCCGACGGCATCGGCCTGTTCCGCACCGAGTTCCAGTTCCTGATCTCCGCCGGCTTCCCGGGCCGCGAGAGCCAGCAGCGGCTTTACAAAGCGGTGCTCGACGCAGCGGGGTCAAAGCCGGTGATCTTCCGCACCGTCGACGTCGGCGGCGACAAGGCCCTTCCCTATCTCGACGGGGCCGACGGCGAGGCCGAGGAGAATCCGGCGATGGGCTGGCGGGCGATCCGGCTCGCGCTGGATCGGGACGGACTGATGAAGGCGCAGGCCCAGGCGCTGCTGGAGGCCGCGGCGGGGCGCGAGCTCAACGTCATGTTCCCGATGATCTCCGAGCCGTGGGAATTCGACGCGGCCAAGGCGATCGTCGAGCACGAACGCGAGCGCATGGCGGAGCGGCGCAAGCGGCTGCCGATCCGGGTCAGCTACGGCGCCATGCTCGAAGTGCCGGCGCTCGCCGAGACTTTGGACTTGCTGCTGCCGAAGCTCGATTTCCTGTCGATCGGCACCAACGACCTCACCCAATTCCTGTTCGCGGCCGACCGGGCCAACCCGAAGCTCGCCGAGCGCTACGACTGGCTCTCGCCCGCGATCCTGCGCTTCCTCCGCCGCGTCGTGCGCGAGGCGAATGCCCATGACGTGCCCGTCGGCATCTGCGGGGAAATGGGCGGGCGGACGCTGGAAGCCATGGCGCTGATCGGGATCGGCCTGGAGCGGTTTTCCATCACGCCGGTCGCCGTGGGCCCGATCAAGGCGATGATCCGCTCCCTCGATCGCGCCGCCGTCGCCGCCGAGCTCGAACGCCTGCTCGCCAAGCCCCCCGCCGACATGCGCGAAGCGCTGGCGAGCTGGGCCGAGGCCAACAAGGTCTCGACCGGATGAGAGGATCGCGGCCCAGTTGACATCAACCCGGCCATCTTCAACTGATGCCGCTCAACTGCCTTTCGGATGGATGCCTTATCGATGGCGGAGATGGATCAGGAACAGGACCTGCCGATCGGCGAGCGGCTCCGCCTGGCGCGCGAGGCCAGGGGGCTGAGCCTCGACGAGCTTGCCGGCCAGACGCGCATCCCGGTCCGCCACCTCCAGCATATCGAGCAGGGCGAATGGGACGCGCTCCCTGCCGCCACCTACAGCGTCGGCTTCGTCCGCTCCTACGGCAACGCGGTCGGCCTCGACGGCAGCGCGCTCGGCGCGGAGCTGCGCCACCAGCTCGGCGGGGCCCGGCGCGCGGCCATGGTTTCGGAATATTACGAGCCCGCCGACCCGGCGCGGGTGCCGCCGAAATGGCTGGCCATCACGGCTGCGGCGATCGCGGTGCTGCTGATCCTCGCTTATCTCGTCTTCAGGAGCGGCGTCGACGGCGACGGCGCAACGGCCCTGCGCGAGGAGCAGAAAGCGGCCGCCCAGCCGGCGCCCCGCAGCGCCCAGCCGACGGCGCAGCCGCAGAATCTGGCCGGA
Source organism: Sphingomonadales bacterium (assembly GCA_034668525.1). Taxonomy (GTDB): domain Bacteria; phylum Pseudomonadota; class Alphaproteobacteria; order Sphingomonadales; family Sphingomonadaceae; genus Allosphingosinicella. Next base: position 1,727 of record JAXDPC010000107.1, on the reverse strand, counting down.
CAGCCGGTGGTGCTCACCGCTGTGGGCCCGGTCTGGCTGCGCATCACCCAAGGCGGCGGCACCGTCGTGACCGAACGCACTCTCGCCGCCGGAGAAACCTATCGGCTGCCCGCCGGCCTCGACCGCCCGCTGCTTCGCGTCGGGGCGCCGGAGGCGCTGCGCATCAGCGTCGGCCAGACCGCCATCCGCCAGCTCGGCCCGTCGGGCCAGCCGATCGGCAACGTCTCGCTCGTGCCCGAGGAGCTCGCCGTCCGCGCCCAGGCCGGCGGCCCGGCGCAGCCCCCGCGGCAATAGGGTTAATCGCATCTGGCGGCCGCGGCCTTTCCGGATTAGCATCCGCGACCAGTGACTTTCGTGGGGGGTCGTATGCGTTTTCACCTGCTTTGCACGCTGCTGCTTGCGGGCGCAGCAATGCCCGCCGCGGCGCAGAACCGGCCTGACGTGGAGCAGCGCGTCGAGCGGCTCGAGCAGCAGCTCCGGGCCGTTCAGCGCCGCGTCTTTCCCGGCGGCGCGCAAGTCGAGCCGGAGATCCAGCCGGGCACGACGCAGCCCGCGACGCGGCCCGCCACCGGCGGAAGCGCCGTCGGCGACCTCACCGCCCGGGTCGACGCGCTCGAGGCGCAGCTCGCCGGCCTCACCGGCCAGATCGAGGAGAATGCGCACCGCACCCGCCAGATGGAAGCGGCGATCGCCCGGCTGCGCGAGGAGACCGTCGCCCGGCTCGAGCGGATCGAGACTCGCTCCGCCCCCGCGGCGGCACAGGCGGCGGCCCAACCGGCGGCGCAGCAGCCGGCGCGTCCCGCTCCGGCTGCCGCCACGCCGGCGGCGGACCCGGCTCCTGCGGCGGCCGCGGGCGACCCGGCGGAGGAGGCCTATACTGCCGGCTTCCGGCTCTGGGAGGCGAGACGCTACGAGGAGGCGCAGGCGGCATTGCAGGCGGTCGCCGAGCGCTATCCGCGCAGCCGCTGGGCGAGCTGGGCGAGCAACCTCGCCGGGCGCGCCTATCTCGACGACAACAAGCCCGCGACCGCGGCCCGCATCCTGCTCGCCAACTACCAGAACAACCCTCAGGGCGAGCGCGCCGCCGACAGCCTCTATTTCCTCGGCCAGGCCCTGGTCGCGCTCAACCGCCGGCCCGAGGCCTGCCGAGTCTATGAGGAGCTGGCGCGGGTCTATCCGACGATGCGCGACTGGCTCCGCCAGCGCCTCCCGGAAGCCCGCCGGACCGCGCGTTGCACCGCCGCCGCCGGCTAGGCGTGGGCGCCGAGCGGCAGGAGCGCTACCGCCGTCCGCCTATCTTCCGCCCGAGCCGGATCGCCTGCTGCTTGCCGTAGCGGGTCTTGCGGGTGCCGGGCTTTCCCTCGGTGGAGTGGCCGAGGATCGGGGCGCGCTTCTGGGCGTCGGGGATGCCGAGCTCGTCCGCCTCCAGCCTCCTTATCTCGTCGCGGAGGCGGCCGGCTTCCTCGAACTCGAGCTCCGAGGCGGCCTTGCGCATGCGCTGCTCGAGGTCGGCGATATAGGCCTTGAGGTTATGGCCGACGAGGTGCGGCCGCTCGTCGTCGCCGGTGTCGACGAGGACGCCGTCGCGCTGGGAAACGTCGGCGAGGATGTTCTGGATGTCGCGCTTGATCGTGGTCGGCGTGATTCCGTGCGCATCGTTATATTCGACCTGCTTCTGGCGGCGCCGGTCGGTCTCGCGCAGGGCGCGCTCCATCGAGCCGGTCATC
>JAXDPC010000106.1:0-11073 GCA_034668525.1 Sphingomonadales bacterium | reverse complement strand
ATGCTGGAGCAGGTGCTCGCCTGGGCGTCGGTGAACAGCGGCTCGCGCAACCTCGCCGGCCTTGGCGAAATCGCCGGCCTGCTCGCCGACGGCTTCTCCGCCCTTCCGGGGACTCTCGCGCTGCGCGATCCAGCGCCCGTCGAGGAGGTCGACGCGGGCGGCGCGACGCGGCCGCTCGAGCACGGCCGCAACCTCCATCTTCGCGTCCGATCGGAGGCGCCCGTTCAACTCCTGCTCACGGGCCACATGGACACCGTCTTCGCCCCCGACCACCCGTTTCAGGACGTATTCTGGCGCGCGCCGGAGACGGTGCTCGGCGGCCCCGGAGTGGCCGACATGAAGGGCGGCCTCGCCGTCATGCTCGCCGCCTTGAAGGCGGTCGAGGCGTCCCCGCTCGCCGAAGGCCTCGGCTACGAGGTCGTGATCAACTCGGACGAGGAAGTCGGGTCGACGGGATCCGCGCCGCTGATCGCCGAGGCCGCGCGCGGCAAGAGGGCGGCCTTCACCTACGAGCCCGCCGCCCTGCCCGATGGGACGCTGGCCGGCGCCCGCCCCGGCAGCGGCAACTTCTCGCTGGTCGTGACGGGACGCAGCGCCCATGCGGGCCGCAATCCCGAGGAGGGCCGCAACGCCGTCCTCGCTGCCGCCGATCTGGCGCTGCGGCTCGAAAGGGCGAAGACGCCCGGCCTCGCGATCAACCCGGCGAAGATCGACGGGGGCGGCCCCAACAACGTCGTTCCCGAGCGCGCCGTGCTGCGCGTGAACATGCGCCCTGCGACCGCTGCCGACCAGGCGCGGGCGCGGCAGCTGCTGGAGAGCGCGGTCGCCGCGGTCGAGCAGGAGCGCGAGGTGCGCATAATCATTCACGGCGGCTTCGGCCGCCCGCCCAAGCCGCTCGACGCGCGGGCCGAGAAGCTCTTCCGCCTGGTCGCGCGCTGCGGCGCCGATCTCGGCCGGCCGATCGGCTGGCGGGACAGCGGCGGCGTCTGCGACGGCAACAACATCGCCGCCTGCGGGGTGCCGGTGGTCGACACGATGGGCGTGCGCGGCGGCGCGATCCATTCGAGCGACGAGTATCTGATCGTCGAAAGCCTCGCCGAGCGTGCCGGCCTGTCCGCGCTGGCGATGCTGAGGCTGGCAGAGGGGGAAGGGCTGTGAGCTTCAGGGTGCGCCCGGTGCGCAGCGACGATTTCGACGCCGTCTACGAAATGGCCAAGCTGACCGGCGGCGGCTTCACCAACCTCCCGCCCGACCGCGGCACATTGGTCGACAAATTGATCCGCTCCGAGCAGGGCTTCGCCCGCGCCGCCGACGCGCCCGGCGGCGACCTCTTCATGTTCGTCCTGGAAAATGTCGATACCGGCCAGATTCGGGGCACTTGCCAGGTGTTCAGCCAGGTCGGCACGGAGAGCCCCTTCTACAGCTACCGCATCTCGACGCTCACCCAGACCTCGAAGGCGCTCGGCCGCACCTTCCGCAACGAGATGCTGACTCTGGTGACCGATTTCGACGGCTGCTCGGAGGTCGGCGGCCTGTTCCTGCACCCGGAGGCGCGCGCCGGCGGGCTCGGCCTGCTGCTCGCGCGCAGCCGCTATCTGTTCATCAAGCTCCACCGCGATCGCTTCGCCCGCAAGGTCCTTGCCGAGCTGCGCGGGGTGATGGACAATCAGGGCGGTTCGCCCTTCTGGGACGGGATCGCCGGCCGCTTCTTCGGCATGGGCTTCGCCGAGGCGGACGAGTTCAACGCGACCCACGGCACGCAGTTCATCGCCGATCTCATGCCCAAGACGCCGATCTACACCGCGATGCTCTCCGAAAGCGCGCGCTCGGTGATGGGCGTGCCCCACCCTTCGGGCCGCGCGGCGATGAAGATGCTCGAGCGCGAGGGCTTCGCCTGGGACTGCTATGTCGACATTTTCGACGGCGGCCCGACCATGACCTGCGCCACCGACCAGATCCGCACCATCCGCGAGTCGAACGAGGAGGTGCTGGCCGCCGTCAGCGGCGAGGCAGGTGGCCAGACCATGCTCGTGGCGGCCGGCGCGCTCCAGGGCTTCGCCTGCTGCTGGGGTCAGGTGAGGCATGAGAGCGACGGTGGCGTCACCCTCGATGCGAAGGCGGCGGCGATGCTCGGGCTGGAGCCCGGCGACCGCTTCGTCGCCGCCGGCCGGTGACGCGGTGGCGCTCACCGAGATCAATTTCGACGGCATCATCGGCCCGAGCCACAATTATGCGGGCCTGAGCCTCGGCAACCTCGCCTCGACGACCAACCGGGGCCTGGTCTCCCACCCGCGCGGCGCCGCGCTCCAAGGCCTCGCCAAGATGCGCCACAACCTCCGGCTCGGCCTCGCGCAGGGCGTGCTCTTCCCCCATCCCCGCCCGGATCGCGCCTGGCTCGCCCAGCTCGGCACCAGCGTCGAGCAAGTGCCGCCCTCGCTCCGCCCCGCCGCTTTCTCCGCCTCGGCGATGTGGGCCGCCAACGCCGCCACCGTCTCCCCGGCGCCCGACTGCCTGGACGGCCGCACCCACCTCACCGTCGCCAATCTGCGGACGATGGCGCACCGCAGCCACGAATGGCCGAACACGCTGGAGCAGCTGCGCCTGGCCTTCGCCGACGCGGCGCATTTCGCTGTGCATCCGCCGATCCCGGCCACCTTCGGCGACGAAGGCGCCGCCAATCACATGCGCCTCGCGCCCGCGCACGGCGCGCCGGGGGTGGAGGTCTTCGTCTACGGCCGGCGCGGCGGCGAATTCCCGGCGCGCCAGCATGTCGAGGCGGGCCGCGCCATCGCCCGCTTCCACGGCCTCGATCCGGAGCGGACCCTGTTCGTCTGCCAGTCGGAGGAGGCGGTCGCGGCCGGCGCCTTCCACAACGACGTCGTCGCCGTCGCCAACGAGAGGGTCCTGTTCGCGCACGAGAAGGCGTTCGAGGACCGGCCGGCCTTCTACGCCGCGCTGCGCCGCCTGCTGCCGCAGGTCGAGATCGTGGAGGTGCCCGACAGCGCGGTCAGCCTCGCCGACGCGATCAGATCCTATCTGTTCAACGCGCAGCTGGTCACGCTGCCCGACGGCGCGCAGGCGCTGATCCTGCCCGAGGAGGCGCGCGAGACTCCCGCCGTCTGGGCGTGGCTCGAGGCTCTGGTCGCGGGCAACGGCCCGATCCGCCGGCTGCTCGTCGTCGACGTCCGCCAATCGATGGCCAATGGCGGCGGCCCCGCCTGCCTCCGCCTCCGCGTCGTCGCCGACCCGGCCGCCATCGACCCGCGCTTCCTGGTCGACGAGGCCGGGCTCGACCGCATCGCCGCGATCGTCGCGGCCCACTGGCCGGAGAGCATCGCTCCCGAAGACCTATTGGCTCCCGAGCTTTGGACGCGCCTCGACCAGGCGTACGACGCGCTGGTGAGCTCCATCGAAATTTTCGAGTTGGGCCGAGCGGCTGCGTAAAACAGGCTGCGACCGGCGAAGAGCATTTCCACTCCAATCTGGACTAAATACTTGCGAACCCGGCTTGTGGTGCGCCGGAAGCCCGCATAGCATCCACTCCGCTTCGGGCGACGACGCCTTCACCGCGTTCGTTCGGCCCCGCTGCCTGTGCGTTTTTTCGTGATGGAGCGGGAGACATTGCCGTGACGAATGCTGGACTTCGCCGTTTGAAGCGCCCTTTGGGAGCGGCACTCGCTCTGGGTGCCGCCGTGGCCGGGCTCGTGTTTCTGGACACCAGCGGCGTCGATGCCTCGGCTCAGGCTCCCGCCTCCGCGCCACAGATCACGATCAGCTCGGCGGTCCCGACCGAGCTCAATGCCGCCAACGGCGGCGCGCCCAATGCGACGCTCGATCAGGCCGCCCAGTTCGCCTGGCAGGAGTTCATCGCGCTGAACTGGCCGGCGGCCCTCCAGACCGGCCAGAATCGCGACACGCCGGCGGCGGACTGCCGCTTCGGCGATCCCGCCTGCGCCACGCGTCCGCTGACCTGGCAGACATTCCGCGCCAAGGCCGAGATCTTCACGCCGCGCACGCCGAGCCCGACCTACGACGCATTGCCCGATTACAGCAGCATCTATTCGGCGGCGATCTCGCCCTGCCCGGGGGTCACGCCGCCAAGCTCGCCGACCTGGGTGAATCTGGACGAGACCACCGAAATCTCCCTTGCTGCGATGTATTCGGGGGCCGGCATTCCCACCCCCACCGCGCAAAACAGCGCCCCGCAGCTGATCCGTTTCACGGCCAAGGCGAACCGCGCCGAATTCGACTATGCTCGGCAGATCGGCGCCCAGCAGCATATTCCCGCGCCTTTGCGAACCGCCACTGCGAATTCCGTGCCGCTGAACGGCAGCCCCCCGGCGGGAAGCACCAACTTGGTCAGCCTCCCCAACAACACGATCGAGATCAAGGCCGGCTGGCGGCAGCTCAACACGATGATCGACGATCCGAGCCACTTCCATACCACCCGGGTGCGCTATTACGAGCCGATCAATCCGACCCCGACCAGCGGCCCCACCCAATGCTATCGCGAGGCGGTGTGGGGGCTGGTGTCGCTGCACATCATCCAGAAGACGCAATCGGCGCCTTATTTCATCTTCGCGACCTTCGAGCAGGCTGACAATATCCGCACCGAGGGCGGGGCCCCGACCGAGGATCGCGACGGCAATGTGATCGCGGTTCAGCCTTGCCGGAGCGACCAGCAGGCGCCCTGCCTGACCACGCCGACCACCGTCTATCGGGACAGCCCTAACCCGAGCATTCCGCCTCGGGTGTCGCTGAGTCCCGCGACCCGCCTCGGCTATTGCACGAGCAATACGGCCACCCCGCCAAGCAACCGCCTCTATTATCTCAACTCAGCCAACGAGACGGCCACTCCAACCGGCGGATATATCTGCATCAACGCCCGGCAGCATCCGATCCCGCAGGAGATCGTCGCCGCCAATCAGCAGGCCCATAACGCGATCGACACCTATAATCGCGTCAACGGCATCGCCAGTTCGCCGTGGAGCTATTACAAGCTCATCAACGTCCAATATCGGCCGATGACGCTGACCACTCCGGGGCAGCCTTATGCGGGCCCGGATCCGTCGACCTTCTATCTTTCGAACAGCGTCGTCGAATCGAACTACACGCTGCAGAATTTCAGTGGGCGGCTGGCCGCCCGCGGGCGCAGCAACCCCGGCACCAAGTCGGATTTCAACTCTTATTTCGTGCTTGGCGGACGACCCGGCGTCACGGTCCCGACCCTATATTACCTGCAGGCCCACCAGAGCGCCGCCACCTCCTACAACATGGGCGGATGCATGGGCTGTCACGCCACCGCCCAACGCCTGGGCGGTGACTTCAGCTTCATTCTGCTGGGCGGCGCGGTCACTGGGCCGGAGGCCATCCCGCAAGCCTCGCGGCAGGGCGCTCGCGGCCTGGAGATGCCTCGATTCTTGAGATCGGAGCCACGACCCCGCCGAAGAAGGTGAGCTGGAAACCTGCTTCGCTCTGAGCCGTTTCCCGGCCGAAGGGAGAAGTGCCATGCCCGCCAAATCGAAATCGCAGCAGAAAGCCGCCGGCGCCGCCCTCTCGGCCAAGCGCGGCGACACCGCCAAGTCGAAGCTCAAGGGTCCCTCGAAGCAGATGGCCGAGTCGATGAGCGAGAAGCAGCTCGAGGAGCTCGCCTCGACCAAGCGGAAGGGCAAGCCCGAGCACGCGAAAGGCTGATCAGTCGCCCTTCGCGGCGTTGGCGGCCGCGGTCGAATTGCCGCCGTCATAGCCGGCGGCGCGCTGCTCCATCTCGCGCTCGCGCACTTCCTCGCGGTCCCGCGCCTCCTCGACGAGGCGGCGGCGCTCGGCCTGATCGTTGGCGATGATCTGGTTGAAAGCCTGGTCGAGCGCGGCCGGATCGGCTTCGGCCTCCTCCCCGCCGCATCCGCTCAACCCGATTCCGATCAGCAGGGCGGCGAGCCCGATCTCAATTCGCTTAGACATGCCCGGCCAACGTTTCGGTGCCAAAATGGCTGCACCGCGAGCGATGCGCTTCACAGGCTCAATTCGGCAATCTCGGTGAGTGCGACCGTCCACACCTGAAGACCGCCCTCATCCTCGACCTGGAGCCATTGCCCGGCCCGTTGCCGCCGGTCGCGCTCGTCGCCGGCGAGGAGCTCGCGCGCGTTGCGATAAGCCTGATACCAGGCCGCCTCCGCATCCGGCAGGCTGACCCCGCTCCGGTCTTCGAGCCGCGCCCGGCCGTCCTGCAGATGGAAATAGAAATGCGGCATGCGCCTACAACCGCCAAGTTCTCGCCATGGTTGCAGAAAATCAGCGTAAGCGGCTGATTAACCATCATTCTTTCTGAACGTGGCCGGCCGCTTAGCCTGACGCGACGTTCGTGCTACTCCGGCCCCGGAGGAGGATTGCATGGCGGGGAGACGGTCGGGCGGTCAGCTGTTGCGGGTGCTCGGGCTCACCTTCGGCCTGGCGATGGGGGTCGGCGCGGTGATCGGGGCGGGGATCCTGCGGACGCCGGGCACCGTGCTCGCCAATGTCCCGCTCGCCTGGGTCGCCCTCGCCTTGTGGGCGTTCGCGGGCGTCCACGCGCTGCTCACCGCCAACATCGTCGCCGAGACGATGTCGGCGCTGCCCCGCTCCGGGGGCCTGTTCAACGTCGCCGAGCGCGCCTTCGGCCCGTTCGGCGCGGTGCTGGTCGGCTGGACCGACTGGCTGTTCAACATCGCCGCATCGGCGGCGCTCGCCATCGCCTGCGGCGAATATCTGGCGCTGATCGTGCCCGCGCTGACGCCGCACGTCGCGGCCACGGGAATCGCGGTCGCAATCCTCCTGTTCGCGCTCAACTGGATCGGCGTGCGCGAGGGGAGCGCCGCCCAGATCGTCACCAGCGCCGCCAAGCTCGCCTTGCTGCTCGGCCTGGTGGGCGCGATCTTCCTGCTCCGCGGCGCGGCGGCGCCCGGCACCGCGGCGGCGAGCGCGGCGCCCCTCGGCCTGTTCGGCATCGTGGTCGCCTATCAGCTCATCGTCGGCACCTATTCCGGCTGGGCCAGCCCGGCCTATTTCGCGGAGGAAGAGAAGGATCCGGCGCGCAACATGCCGCGCGCCCTGTTCGGGTCGCTCGCGGCGGTGATCCTCATCTATCTGCTGATGAACGCGGCCTTGCTCTACGCGCTGCCGGTCGAGCGGCTGAGCCGCTCCGAGCTTCCCGTCGCCGAGGCGATATCCGACATATTCGGCGGCGCCAGCATCGCCGTCGTCGCGGCCGTGGCCGTGGTCTGCGCGCTCGGCACGATCAACGCCGGCATCATGCTCGCGACGCGCATCCTCCACGGCCTCGGCCGCGACGGCTTCGTCCCCGCGGTCGCCAGCCGCGTCAATCGCGGCGGCACGCCCGACATCGCGGTCGGCGTTTCGGCGGCGGCCACGGTCGCGCTCGCCGCGACCGGTCAGTTCGAGGCGGTGTTCCTCGCCGTCGGCGCGCTCAGCATCGCCATATTGGTCGTGGTCGACGCGGCCTTCTTCGTCCTGCGCTGGCGCGAACCGGAGCTTGAGCGCCCCTTCCGCGCGCGGGGCTATCCCTGGCTGCCGGCGCTCGCGCTTGTGCTGGATCTGGCGGTGCTCGCGGCCTTCCTGGTCGCCGATTGGCGCGCGGCGGTCTACATGGCGCTGGGCGTCGGCCTTTGCGTGCCGCTCACCATGACGGCACGGCGCGGCTGGCCGCGGCCTCAATAGGGGCAAGCTCGGAAAGAAGGAATTGGCGCGCCCGGAAGGATTCGAACCTCCGGCCCCCAGATTCGTAGTCTGGTGCTCTATCCAGCTGAGCTACGGGCGCGCGGGAGACGCGGACATAGGGGCAGCCGCGGGGACGCGCAACCCCGTTGCTCGGCGCGGCGGAGCCGCATAGGAAGGCGGGCCGATGCCCTTCCCCCGTCCCTCCGCCGCCTGGCCGGCGCTCCTCGCCGCCGCCGCGCTCGCCACCGGCTGCAAGCCCGAGGGCACCTTTCCGTCGCTGGCGCCGCGGCCGATCGAGAGCGAGGACCCGCTCGCGGAACCGATCCGGACTGCGCCGGCCGTGGCGGCCGATCCGCAGCTTCGCGGCACGGCCGCATCCCTGCTCGCCGAGGCGCGGCGCGGCGACCGGGAGTTCGAGGCCGCGGCCGGCGCCGCCGGAAGCGCTGCGCGCGGCCCCGGCAGCCCCGGCTCCGAGAGCTGGGTAGCGGCGCAGGAGGCGATCTCGCGCGCCGAAGCGGCGCGCGCGCCGACCATGCGCGCGCTCGCCGAGCTCGACCGGCTGGCGACCGAGCGCGCCGGCCTGCCGACCAACGACGCCGATTTCGCCGCCATCCGGGCCGCGCTCGCCGAGGCGGAGCGCCTGGCGGCGGGACAGCAGCGGCGAATGGACCGGCTGCGGGGCGCGGTCATGCGCTGAGCGCCTCCGCGTGACGCCTGGCGAGCATGACGTAATGCGCCACCCCGGCGCGCATGCCCTCGATGTCGGCGGGCGTGAGGTCGCGGACATATTTGGCCGGGCGCCCGGCCCAGAGCTGCCCCGAGGGAATGGTCCGCCCCGGCGTGAGCATCGCGCCGGCGGCGAGCATCGCGTCGCTCTCGATCGCGCAGCCGTCCATCACGATCGCCCCCAGGCCGACGAAGGCGCGGTCGTGGAGGACGCAGCCGTGGACCATGGCGAGGTGGCCGATCAGCACCTCCTCGCCGATGATCGTCGGATAGCCCGCCTCGTGTCCCGGCCGCGGCGAATCGACGTGGAGGACGGTGCCGTCCTGGATGTTGGTGCGGGCGCCGATCCGGATCGCGTTGACGTCGCCGCGCAGCACGCAATTGTACCAGACGCTCGCTTCCGGGCCGATCTCGATGTCGCCGATCAGCCGGGCGCCGGGGGCGACGAAGGCGGCCGGGTCGATCCGCGGCGCCTTGCCGCCGAAGCACAGCCGGGTCATGGCGTCAGCTCCGCGGGACCGATATCGTAGACGATCGTCGGCCAGTCGGGGAAGCGCGGGTCGACATAGTCATGGTCGGGCCGCCGGGTCATGCCGATCCTCTCCATCAGCCGCCAGCTCGGCTCGTTGCCTGGAAAGGTGATCGCCACCACCCGGTCGGCGCCGAGCCGGCCGAAAGCGAAACGCAGGGCGGCGAGGGCGGCCTCCTTCGCATAGCCCTGCCCCCAGGCATCCTCGCGCAGCCGCCAGCCGGCCTCGTACATGCCTTCGATGCGGGTACCGGGCGTGTTGGCGAGCTTGAGGCCGCAAAAGCCGAGCAGCGCGCCGTCCCGCTTGCGCTCCACCGCCCAGAAGGTGAAGCCGCGCTCATCCTGCCACTGCCTGAAGACGGCGAGCATCTCGCGCATATATGCTTCGGTCTGCACCCCGCCGAGCCAGCGCATCACGCTTTGCGTGTTGGTGTGGCGGATGAACGGCTCGACATCCTCCTCGCGCCAGCTCCGCAGGATCAGCCGCGCGGTCTCCGCGGCGATCCCCTCGAGGGCGGTCACCACGGGAAGCGGATCAGCGGCAGGATCGAGGCATGGTCGTCGCTCCAGCCGCCGAAGCCCGGCCGCGGCTCGACCACCATCCAGTTCAGCCCGTCCTCGCCGCTCAGCTCCACCAGCCGGTTGATCGCCTGCGGGTTGCGGGAGAGCGCGATCCAGACCGAGACGGTGGCGTTGAGCTCGAGCTCGTCCTCGGTGGGCTCGTACTGCAGCATGGCGCTGGTCCAGCCGCCGGTGGCGGCGAGGTCGGCGACCACCGGCTCGAGATCGAGATAGCGGTTGGAGATGTGGAACAGGACGATGCCGCTCGGGCTGAGCGCGCGGCCGTAGACCCTCAGCGCCTCGCGGGTGAGCAGGTGCATCGGCACCGCGTCCGACGAGAAGGCGTCGACCGCGAGCACGTCGATCTGCCCCGGCGGCTGCCGCGCGATCGTGAGCCGCGCGTCGCCGAGCACGACCCGCGCCTGGGGGGCGCAATGATTGAGGAAGGTGAAGCGGCTGCGCGCCACGTCGACCATCTGGCGGTCGATCTCGAAGAAGGTCCAGCGCTCGCTTGGGCGGGCGTAGCAGGCGAGCGTGCCCGAGCCGAGGCCGATCACGCCGATGCGCGCATTGGGCCCGTACATCGCCGGCGCGTTGGTCAAGGCGAGGCCGACTCCGGAGCGGCGGGCATAATAGCTGGTCGGCTCGTGCTGGATCTCGGGCGTGAGGTTCTGGACGCCGTGGAGGGTGGTGCCGTGGGTCAGCGTCCGCGCGATCGGCACGCCCTCGGCGCTGCGCGTGCGGACCTCGTAGATGCCGAAATAGCTGCGCGTCCGCGTCCCCTGCGCGGTGACCTCGAGCTCGTCCCAGCCGCCATAGCTCAGCATCAGTGCGAGCAGGGCGACGGCGAAGGAGACCGGCCGGCCGAGGCACGCGAGCGCAAGCAGCGAGATGGCGATGCTGGCGAACGTCGGCCACAGGCCGCCAAGGTAGAAGAGATAGTAATTGGCGAGCAGCGACAGGCCGAACGCGGCGACCGGGATCGCGATCGCGAGCGGGAGCTTCAGATTGTCCGGCCAGGGGACCAATGCCGTCTGCGGCACGAGCAGGGCCGCGGCGAGGATCAGCAGCGGATGCTCATAGGCCCAGTCGAACAGCAGAGGCGCGACGATCGCGCAGAACAGGCCGCCGAGCATGCCGCCGAACGACATCGCCAGATAGAAGCGGGTGAGGTGGCCGACCGCGGGCCGGCGGCGGAACATCTCGGTGTGGAGAGCCACCGCGACGATGAACAGCAAGAGCAAGCCGAGGCTGGCGGTGAAGAAGGGGTTGTTGCTGCCGTCGGCGAAGGCGAGGCCGCCGGCGATCAGGATGACGAGCGGCGCGATCATCGCGATGAAGTCGGCGACTGCGCGCCGCGCCGCGAAAGCGATCACGAAGCTCAGCAGATAGAGGCCGAGCGGCAGCTTCAGATTGTCGGGCCAGGGGACGAGAGCCGTCTGCGGCACCAGCAAGGCGGCGGCGAGGATCAGCAGCGGGTGCTCGTAGGCCCAGTCGAACAGCAAAGGCGCGACGATCGCGCAGAACAGGCCGCCGAGCATGCC
>JAXDPC010000105.1:0-7243 GCA_034668525.1 Sphingomonadales bacterium | reverse complement strand
CGCGCTTGATGGCATTGCCCAGGGTCTGGACCATCGCATCCTGCCCGATCAGCTCGGAAAAACGCTGCGGCCGGTATTTGCGGGCGAGGACGCGGTATGCGGAGGATTCGGACATTGCTCGATCGATTAGCACACACTCGTCATTCCCGCGAAAGCGGGAACCCAGTTCGGCGGCTGTCGCCGAATTCCCGCTTTCGCGCGAATGACGGGAGTGTGATAGGTCACGATATGTCCGATTCCCCTCACGACTCCTTCGGCCTCGGCCTCGACGAGCCGCCGCAGCCGGCGCGGGCGCAGCCTTACCGGGTGCTGGCGCGCAAATACCGGCCGCAGAGCTTCAATGCCCTGGTCGGCCAGGACGCGATGGTGCGGACGCTCGGCAATGCGATCGAGCGCGACCGGCTGGCCCACGCCTTTCTGCTCACCGGCGTGCGCGGCGTCGGCAAGACTTCGACCGCGCGGCTGATCGCCAAGGCGCTGAACTGCATCGGCCCCGACGGCAGCGGGGGGCCAACGATCGATCCCTGCGGGGTCTGCGAGCCGTGCGTCGCCATCGCCGAGGGCCGGCATATCGACGTCGTCGAGATGGACGCCGCCTCCCATACCGGCGTCGACGACGTGCGCGAGATCATCGAGGCGGTGCGCTACGCCGCCGTGTCGGCGCGCTACAAGGTCTACATCGTCGACGAAGTCCACATGCTGTCCAAGAACGCATTCAACGCGCTTCTGAAGACACTCGAAGAACCCCCTGCGCACGTTAAGTTTCTGTTCGCGACGACCGAGGTCAACAAGGTGCCGGTGACGGTGCTTTCGCGCTGCCAGCGCTTCGATCTGAGGCGCATTCCGGCCGAGCAGCTCGCCGCCCATTTCGCCGATGTGGCCGAGAAGGAAGGCGTCGAGGTCGAGCCCGAGGCGCTGGCGCTGATCGCGCGCGCCGCCGAGGGGTCGGCGCGCGACGGCCTCTCGATCCTCGACCAGGCGATCGCCCACGGCGCCGGCGGAGTCAGTGCCGATCAGGTCCGGGCGATGCTCGGCCTGTCCGACCGCGGCGCGATCCGGCGGCTGCTCGGAATCCTGCTCGCCGGCGACGCGCAGGGCGCTCTCGCCGCCCTGCGCGACCAATATGATCTCGGCGTGGAGCCGGCTTCCTTGCTGCGCGGCCTGCTGGAGGCGGTGCACGGCGTCACCCGGGCCAAGGTCGGCGGCCCCCAGGATCCCGCCTGGTCGCACGAGGAGCGCGACGCCTATGCCGACTGGGCGAGCCGGCTCTCCTTCGCCACCGTGCACCGGCTCTGGCAGCTCCTGCTCAAGGGCCTCGGCGAGGTTCATAACGCCGCCCTGCCGCTCGAGGCGGCGGAGATGGCTTTGCTGCGCGTCATCCACGCCTCCGAGCTGCCGGATCCGGCCGATCTGATGCAGCGCCTGGCCGGCGGCGAGGCGGCGCAGCCGCGCGCCGCCGCCCCTGCCGCGCCGCGCGAGCCGACGCTGCCCGGCAGCTTCGCCGAGCTGGTCACCCTCCTCGATCGCGGCGGCAAGGCTCTGCTTGCCCAGCAGCTCCACGATTTCGTCCGCCTCGTCCGCTATGCCCCGCCCGAGCTGGTCGTGCGCCCGGCCAAGCCGCTGTCCAGCGACTTCCTCCGCGACCTCGCCGCCGCGCTCAAGGCGGCAACCGGAACCGCCTGGCAGGTCCGCGCGTCCGACGAGGAGGCCCAGCCGACCCTGCTCGAGCAGGAGAAGGAAGCGGCCGACCGGCTGCGCGACGAGGTGCTCGCCGCGCCGATGGTCGCCGCCGCTTTCGAAGCCTTTCCGGAAGCCGAGCTGACCGGCTTCACCCTGGACGACCAACGGAGCGCGTGAATGCAAAATCTCGATGAGCTGATGAAGATGGCCGAGGAGGCCCAGAACAAGCTGATGCAGGCGCAGGAGGGTCTCGACAAGGTGATCGTCGAGGGCCTCTCGGGCGGCGGGCTGGTCAAGGTGCGCGCTTCCGCCAGGGGCCGCATCGTCGCCGTCGAGATCGACGAGAGCCTGCTCCAGCCCAGCGAAAAACAGATGGTCGAGGACCTTGTCGCCGCAGCCATCAACGACGCCCGCGGCAAGGCCGACGTCGCCGCGCAAGGCGCGATGCGCGAAGTCACCGGCGGCATGCAGCTCCCGCCCGGCTTCAAGATGCCCTTCTGAGCGTCTGCTAGACCCCGTTGGTCTCCGAAGGCGGCTCCGGCTTGGGCTCGCTCGGCGGAGGGACGGGGGCAGGGGCGGGTGCTTTTCGCTCGAACTCCTCGCCAGGGAGCGGGCGCGGCTGGGCGAGCGGCGCCGGGCGCCGGACCGTCGGCTCCGGCCGTTCCGCAGGCGCGGTGCGGCCGCTGTAGACGCAGGCGTCGAGCCGGTCGCGGGCGACCACCCCCATGCGCGCCGCGAGCATGTTGCCGTAGCGCCTCGTGAAGCCGCTTGGCGCGATCGCCTCGCGGCGCTTGGGGAGCGGGAAGATGGCGGCGATGCGCGCCGCCTCGGTGCGGCTGAGGTTGGATGCGTCGTGGCCGAAGTATCGCTGCGCGCCGGCGTCGACGCCGTAGGTGCCGATGCCGGTCTCGGCGACGTTCAAATAGACCTCCATGATCCGGCGCTTGTCCCAGAGATGCTCGATCAGGAAGGTGAACCAGGCCTCCAGCCCTTTTCGGAAATAGCCGCCGCCCTGCCACAGGAAGGCGTTCTTCGCCGTCTGCTGGCTGATCGTCGACCCGCCGCGGATGACCGAACCGCCGCGCGCGTTGCGCCGCATCGCCGCCTCGATCGCCTGCCGGTCGAAGCCCCCATGCGAGCAGAATTTGCTGTCCTCGCCCGCGATCACGGCGCGGACCATGTCGCGGTCGATCCGGTCGATGCTCATCCACGCGCCGCGGGCGCCGTTGCCCGCCAGGATGTCGCCCATCTGGGTGAAGGTGATCGGCGGGTTCACGAAGCGATAGGCGAGCACCCAGAGTACGCTGCCGAGAATGAAGATGAGGAGCGAATAGACGATCCAGCGGAGGATCCGGGGGAGCCAGGAGCGGGTCGAAGCCATGGCGCGGACGATTAGCCGCACCGCCGGGTGGGGTCATCTGGAACTTTCAGGCTCTCCGGCGCTTGCGGATGGCGCGAGGGCGAAGGATGCTGGGCCGGATCTCTCCAAGGAGTCTGACCATGGCCGCCAAGACGTTCCTGCTCGCCTGCGCTTCGCTCTTCGCCCTGGTCCCTGCCGAGGCGCAGGAAGCGCCGCACGGCCACTCTGCTTCCCAGGACCTCGGCAGCGTGCGCTTCCCGATCTCCTGCACGCCGGAAGCGCAGCGCCACTTCGAGCGCGCCGTCGCCTGGCTTCATTCGTTCGAATATCAGGAGGCCGAGCGCGCCTTCCTCGAATCGGCCGCCGCCGATGCCACCTGCGCGATGAGCCATTGGGGGGTGGCGATGAGCCAATACCACCCTCTGTGGGCGCCGCCGACGCCGGCCGAGCTCGCAAAGGCTCGGGCCGCGCTTGCCCAGGCGCGAGCGCTTCGGTCTGGCTCCGACCGGGAGCAGGGGTTCATCGCGGCTCTGTCCGTCTTCTTCGACGATTCGGGCGGCGCGAGCCACCGCGATCGAACCTTCGCCTACGAGGCGGCGATGGACCGGCTTCACCGCAACCATCCGGCGGACCCGGAAGCGGCGATCTTCCATGCCCTCGCCCTGATCGCCGCCGGGATGGTCGATGACGATGCCCGCTTCGATCGGGAACGGCGGGCCGCCGCGATCCTCGACCAGGCGCTCGCCGCCCGGCCCGACCATCCCGGAGTCACCCACTATCTGATCCACGGCTACGATTATCCGCCGCTCGCCCACCTGGCGCTCGGCGCGGCACGTCGCTACGCTGGAATCGCCCCGGCCTCGGCCCACGCCCAGCACATGCCGTCGCACATCTTCACCCGTCTCGGCCTCTGGGACGACGCGATCCGCTCGAACCTGGCCGCGCAGGCATCCGCCCGCGCCTATGCGCAGCGCAACGGCCTCGCCGGGACCTGGGAGCAGCAGCTCCACGCCATGGACTATCTGGCTTATGCCTATCTGCAGCAGGGCCAGGACGAGCGCGCGCGCGAAGTGCGCGACCAGCTTGGCCGGGTGGAGCGGGTGTTTCCGATCAGTCCGACCGGCGCCTATGCCTTATCGGCGGTGCCGGCCCGTTTCGCTCTCGAGCGCCGGCAATGGCGCGAAGCCTCCACGCTCGCTCTGCCCGCCAACGTCGTCGCGGCCTTGCCCTGGGCGCAATTTCCCTGGGGCGAGGGGAATATCCGCTTCGCCCGCGCGGTCGGGTCGGCGCGCAGCGGCGATGCGGAGGCCGCCCGGCGCGAAATCGCCGAGCTCGATCGGATCCGCAATGCCCTCGCTGGCGCCAGCGGTTACGATTGGGGGACTCAGATCGAGATTCAGCGCGGGATCGCGGCGGCCTGGGCCGCCGAGGCCGGAGGCAGCCGCGCCGACGCGCTCCGGCTGATGCGCGCGGCCGCCGACCTGGACGACGCGACCGAGAAGCATCCGGTGACCCCCGGGGCGATCCTTCCGGCCCGCGAGCAACTCGGCGAATTGCTATTGGAGCAGCAGCGGCCTTCCGAGGCGCTGGTCGTCTTCCGGGCCGCGCTGGAGCGCGCGCCGCGGCGCTTCAATGCCCTCTACGGCGCTGCGCGGGCCGCCCGGCTCGGCGGCGACGCGGCGCAGGCGCGGAATTACTATCGGCTGCTGATCGAGGTCGGATGCAGCGGGGACGGCGCGCGGCCCGAACTGGCCGAAGCGCGCCGTTTTCTCGGCCGCGCGGGACGCTGCCTTACCCGTACGTAACCGCCAATCACCCCGCCGGCAGCAGCCGCCGCTCGCCGGCGAGGTTCATCAGCGCCTTTTGCAGCTTCTCGAAGGCGCGGACCTCGATCTGGCGGATGCGCTCGCGGCTGACGTCGTAGACCTGGCTCAATTCCTCGAGCGTCTTCGGATCGTCGGTCAGGCGGCGCTCGGTGAGGATATGCTTCTCGCGGTCGTTCAGCGCCTTCATCGCCTCGACGAGCAGCTCGTGGCGGACCTTGGTCTCCTCGGCCTCGGCGACGCGCTCGTCCTGGAGCGGCTCGGAGTCCACCAGCCAGTCCTGCCAAGTGCCCTCGCCGTCCTCGCGCAGCGGCACGTTGAGCGACGTGTCGCCGCCCATCGCCATGCGCCGGTTCATCGAGACGACGTCGTCCTCGGAGACGCCGAGATCGGTGGCGATCTTGGCGACGTCCTCGGGCTTGAGATCGCCGTCTTCGAAGGCCTCGATCTGGTTCTTCATCCGCCTCAGGTTGAAGAAGAGCTTCTTCTGCGCCGCCGTCGTGCCCATCTTCACAAGGGACCAGGACCGCAGGATGAATTCCTGGATCGAGGCGCGGATCCACCACATCGCGTAGGTCGCGAGGCGGAAGCCGCGTTCGGGCTCGAACTTCTTCACGCCCTGCATCAGGCCGATATTGCCCTCGGAAATCAGCTCCGAGACCGGCAGGCCGTAGCCGCGATAGCCCATCGCGATCTTGGCGACGAGGCGCAGGTGCGAGTTGACCAGCCTGGCCGCGGCATCGGTGTCCTGATGCTCGGTCCAGCGCTTGGCCAGCATATATTCCTCCTCGGGGGCGAGGATGGGGAATTTCTTGATCTCGGCGAGATAGCGGTTGAGCCCCGCTTCCCCGCCGGTGGCGGGGATCGTCGCCGGAACATTTCTACCGCTTGCCATGGCTAATCTCATTCGACTCCCTGTGAGCCGCGCGGATCGTCGCCCGCGTCGGCCTTTCTCTCTATACGGCGAGGACCCCGAACAGTTCCTGAATATCGGACGGAAGGGGGCTTTTGAAGGACAAGTTTTCTTTCGATACCGGATGCGCGAATCCGAGCTCGGCGGCGTGCAGCGCCTGACGGTGAAAGCCGAGGTTTTTCAATATCTCCCGATGCGCCGGCCGAGTCCGGCCATAGACCGGGTCGCCGAGCAGAGGATGGCCGAGCGCGGCCATGTGGACGCGGACCTGGTGCGTCCGGCCGGTCTCCAGCCGGCATTCCACCAGCGCCGATTCGCGCAGCGGCCGGAGCAGCCGGTAATGGGTGACGGCGCGCTTGCCGCGGCCCTCGCCGACGATCGCCATCTTCTTTCGGTCCGCCGAGGAGCGGGCGAGCGGCGCGTCGACGCTCCCGGAAGGCGGATTGGGCACGCCCGCGACGATCGCGAGGTAGAGCCGGTGGATGTCGTGACGCGCGAACTGTGCGGCGAGACCCTCGTGCGCCCGGTCGGTCTTGGCGACGACGAGGAGGCCGGACGTATCCTTGTCGATGCGGTGGACGATGCCGGGGCGGGCCACGCCGCCGATCCCCGAAAGTCGGCCGGCGCAATGGTGGAGGAGGGCGTTGACGAGCGTGCCCTCGGCATTGCCCGCGGCCGGGTGGACGACCATTCCCGCCGGCTTGTCGACGATGAGGAGGTGGTCGTCCTCATGGACGATGTCGAGCGCGATATCCTGCGGCCGGTTGTGCGCCGGCGCCGGCTCCGGGACGCGGATCTCATAGGTGCCGGCCAGGGCCTTCGCCGCCGGGTCGCGCACCAGGCTGCCCGACGGGCCGCTGACTCCTCCGCTCGAGATCAGCGCCTTCAGCCGCTCGCGCGACAGCGTCGGCACGGCGGCGGCGAGCGCGCGGTCCAGCCTCCAGCCGGCAGCCTCCGGTGCGACGGTCGCGGCGATGATCGACTCCCCCCGGGTCATTCGAGAGGCGATGTGGCGATGAAAGGCGCCCGTTCAACCCCGCTCCGGCGCCGCCATGACGCCAAACGCTTGCCAGCGGCAGGCGCAGAGGCCAAAGGAGGGCGGGCGTACGAACAGGGTCAGGGGCCAAGCACGTGAAATCGCACGAATTTGCGAGCCTGCTCTGCTCGCGGCTCTGCCACGATCTGCTTTCCCCGGTCGGCGCGCTCAACAACGGGATCGAGCTGCTCGCCGACGAGCACGATCCGGAAATGCGCGCCCGCTGCCTCGATCTGCTCGGCGAGAGCGCGCGGGCGAGCGCCAACAAGTTGAAATTCTTCCGTCTCGCCTTCGGCGCGGCCGGCGGCTTCGCCGACCAGGTCGATACGCGCGAAGCCCGGGTCGCGATCGAGGGCCTGTTCGGCGGCGACGGGCGCATCCAGCTCGGCTGGTTGGTCGACGAGCCGACGATGTCGAAATCGGCCCTGAAG
>JAXDPC010000104.1:0-5048 GCA_034668525.1 Sphingomonadales bacterium | reverse complement strand
CGGGACGAATGTCCTTGGGCATGATCGGCACCGGCGCCTTGGCGCCGCCGGCGGCGGCATCGCCTCCCCGAGTCTGGGGAGCCTCGGCGACCGCTTCGAACTCGTTGATGACGACGGCCATGGGCTTCCTTTCAGTTGAGGCCGAAGCGCGCGGAGGCGCCGGGGAGGGTGATTTGCGGGGTGGCGACGACTCCCGCGGTGAGGGCGGCGCCCGCCGAGGCGCCGAAACCGCCGGCCACCGCGGTGGAGGCGTCGAGGTTGATCAGCTGACCGGGCTTCAATCGGAGCGGATCCTCGATGCCGTTGGCGGCGGCGATCCCCTGCCAGCCGCCGTCCTTGCCCTTGCCGCCGGCCATCGACTGCAGGCTGTCGCCGGCCTTGGCGGGGCTCAGCGGCGCGTGGCCGGCTTTCGACGGCACCTTGGTCGGATCCCCGAACTTGGAGACCAATATCTTCTGCTGCGACAGGGTCAGGCTGATGCTGGCCCGAAGCGGCTTGCCGTCGGGGGCGAAATATTCGAGGCTCTCCTCGAGCCCCTCGACGATGCCGTCGAACAGGAAGCTGCCCCAGCTGAAGCGGATCAGGGGCGGGACGAACTTCTTCTTGTCGGTCTTGTCCTCTTTTGGAGTGATGAAATAGATGACCTGACTGGTCAGCCGGCGCACGTCGTCGACCGGATCGTCGGTCATCGCCGTGGCATCGAACCAGAGGGTCAGTGCGAGCTTGGTGGTGCCGGCGCCGACGAACTGCTGGCCGGTGGGGCCGGAGGACTGATCGCCTCCCTGCGGCTGGACGATCTGGTTGGCGAAGGTGACCTTCAGCGAGTCGGGATTGAACTGGACGATGACCGGCTCCACACCCGATTTCTCCTTCTCGGCATCCTCCATTTCGATGAGCCTGGCTTTGACGAGCTCGGCCATCACATCTTCCCCGCGATGAACTTGAGGGTCTCGTAGGCGATCTGCATCTCCTCGATCGCGACGTTCCCGTCCTTGGCGCTCAGCGCCGGCGCTTTCAGCTTGACCGGCACGCAGCGCGACAGCTGGAAGCGCGCCTGCTCCTTCTTGCCGTCGGCGGCGAGCATGACGACTTCGGCGTCGGCCCGGAGCCGCGGATCGGTGACCGAATCCTGGAACCAGGTCCAAAGGTCGTGATTGCGCGTCATCCCGCGCTTCAGGGTGAGATTTGCGTAGTTGACGGGGCCGTTGACCCTGATCGGACGCTCGTTCGCCCCGCCCTCGCGGATGGTCTTCACGTCCATCGTCATCTCGAGTCCGTCGCACTCGGAGAATTCCGCGGCGGCGAGCGGGCCGCCGCTCTGCCCGCGGTTGATCTCCACCGAGAAATTGAAATTGCCGAAGGGATAGTCGGGCATGGTCAGGCTTCCTCGGCGATCGTGAAGCGCTCGCCCGACTGGAAGAGGCGGACGGTGAGGAAGCGCATCGGCTGGGAGGGCGCGACTCCGATCTCGACGATCAGCCTGCCCGCGTCGCGGTCCGCCGCGGTCGGCTCGACCGAGACCCGGAAGGCCTCCTCCGCGGTGCGCCCGACGAACGCGCCTGCGCGGAACATGGAGTCGAGCATCTGGGTGAAGCCCCGCTCCACGGCGCGGCGGAGCACGTCGCCATTCGGCTCGAAGACGTAGGCAGCGCCGCGGCGAACGGCGACCCGACGGAGGAGGCTCATCAGACGGCGAACGTTGATCTGGCGCCATTCGGGTTCGTCGGAAAGGGTATCGGAATCGAGCAGAAGGAAGCCGCGCGAGTCGCGGCGAAGGAGGTTGATCCGGCCGGCATCGAGCGCCGGCCAGTCGCCGTCCCCGATCGCGGGAGCGAGCGCGACGATGTCGCGCAGCTCTTCATTGGCTGCCGCGATCCAGGCGCCGCGGGCCATGGTCCGGCGGGCGTGGATTCCGGCGATCGCCCCCTCGGGAGGCGCCGATGCAAGCTCCGCAGCGCCGCTGCGGAACCTGATCCAGGGATGGTGCAGCGCTCCGAAGGAGAGCACCCGCCGCTCGTTGGTGTCGAACATGTCGGGCTCGCCGAAGCCGCCCTGCCGCCACAAGGCGAGCCGACGGCCATGCTCGACCGCTTCGGTCGCATGATAGTGGCGCGGCAGCGACAGGAGGGCGAACATCTCGCCGGTCCCCGCCGCCATCCGCATCAGCGCCCGCTGGATCGAAAGAAGGGGCGCCGCCGAATATTGGGCCGGCACGAGGCTGTCCCATGCGGAGCCGCGCACCGCGACCCCCGCCACGGCAGGCGCGCTCACCTCGCCGCCGCGCTCGGCTCGAAGCCGGAAATAATAGAAGCCCTCCGCCCGCGCGTTGAAATGGTAGGAGGGGACGCCGCCCCGGTAGAGGGTCTGTGCGCCGCGAAAGTCGGCGAACGCCGCCATCTCGAGCACGTAGGTCGAGCCCGGGCCGGTCGCGGACCAGCTGAGGGGTACCGGTCCGGGCGCCCGCGGGGACTCCGGCGGGTCGAAGACCGGAGCCTCGAGCAGCCGGGTGCCGCAATCGAGGAAGCGCGAGAAATCGGGTGCGGAAGCGTCCTTCCCGTCCTCGGGCAGGGCGGCGCAGGGGCCGCGGTGATCGAACCAGTGGGCCGGGGCCGGGGCATCGCCCGTCGGCTGCGGCAAGGTCTCGTAGGCGCGTTCGGTCCAGCCGGGCTGGATTGCGTCGGGAACGGCGATCAGGCTGACCGGATTGAACTCGGCGCCCTCGGCGATGCCGATTCCGCCGTGCAGGCCGAACAGCGGCCGGCCGTCGACATAGAGGATCCGCTCCGCCTCGGCGGCGATTTGCCCCGCGCGGGCCGTGGCAAGCTCCGGATCGAGGAACAGCTCCGAATCGAAACGGGACAGTCCGTCGCGCTCGAGCGCGGTGCGGCCTTCGTCGATCGCCGCGACCGAGCGGGAGAAGGCGCCGGCGAGGCCCAGCGGCAGCCAGGCGAGCGGCGGCTGCGTTTCCTCCTCGTCCGCCCGCGCCAGCAGATGCGCCGGGTCCGCGCCGCCGCCGCGTGCGTCATCCGGAAGGTTGGTCCACCAGTTGCGTGCGCCGGAGGGCGTCAGGCCGATTCCGGCAATCGTCTGGACGTCGCCGCGGCCGTCGTCGATCCTGAGGCCGAGCGTCACTTGCGCGGCGGTGGCGTCGCTCGCCACGCCGTCCGCCGCCGCCGCCGTCCAGCCGCGCCCGGTCGCCGCGGAGTTGGCGAGGGTCTCGGTCACGAAGATCATGTCGCCGTCCGTACGCGACACGATGAGCCAGCATGAAGGCGTGATGGCGGCCGGGCGCGAGTCGAAGGTCAGGCGCCCGCGCACCGGATCGAACCGCGCCTCGTAGGGATCCGCGCCACCGAGGAGGTGGACCGTAACCGGCTCCTCCGGCCCCGCGGTCGCGACCGGAGCGAAGCGGCCCAGGCAGGCGGCGGACGCCGTCTGTCCATCGATCCGGTCCACCAGGCTGAAAAGGAGGCCGTCGGAGTCCGTCAGCTCGATCAGGGTGCCGAGGGCGAGCGGGCGGGTCGCCGCGAACGTCACCTTCCCGCTGGCGAAGGCGAGGTCGGAGACGGCGAACGGAACGCGCTCCGCGCGCGTCGCGACCGCGAGCCGGTCGGACCAGGATCCGAGGCTTCGCGCCTGGGCCCGCGCCAGACCCAGGGTCCCGTCCGGCGCGAGCGCGAGCAGCCCGGGAAGCACGAACCGTCCGGCCGAGGCGATGCCTGCAGCCGCCGGGTCGGGCGCACCGCGCAGGCGCGCCTCGAGCTCCGCGGTTCGGGCGACGCGGATCACCCAGCATCGGATGCCGCCGTTCGAGAAGAAGGCGCGAACCGTGGGTGCGAGCGCAGCCATCAGGATCTCGCCGCTTTCCGGGTCGCGAGCCAGAGGGAGGTCGCCGCCGAACGTCCGTCGATAGTCTGCGACGTCGTCTATTTCGACCGCCCTGTGGACCGGGCCCATCTCCGCGAAGCCGACGAACAAGGCGACATCCATCCGCGGCAACGCCTCCGGCGCGGGCGGCAGGACCGTCTCGAACGCGACTCCTGGAAGGCGATGGGCGGCGAACACACGCCTATTCCAGCTCGAGCCGTTCGTAGGAGAGGACCATCTCCTCCACCGCCACGTCGGTGCCCTTGGCGTTGAGCCCCGTCACGTTGAGCTTGATGGGCCGGGCCTGCGCCAGCTTCCAGGTGAACACCGCGGCGGAATGATCTTCGTTCATCAGCGTCACGATGACGGCGCGCCGGGCGGTCTGGTCACCGTTGCGAACCTGATCGAGCCATTTGTAGAGGTTCAGCGAGCCGGCCACGCCGCGCTTCAGCGTGACGTCGGTCGACTT
This sequence comes from Sphingomonadales bacterium, assembly GCA_034668525.1. Classification (GTDB taxonomy): domain Bacteria; phylum Pseudomonadota; class Alphaproteobacteria; order Sphingomonadales; family Sphingomonadaceae; genus Allosphingosinicella. The sequence continues at coordinate 712 of JAXDPC010000104.1, read as the reverse complement.
GTTCATGGTGTTGATCTTCAACACCGCATTGTCCTTGAAATTGCCCGCGCGATATTCCGCGACGGTCACTTCCATCCCGATCCCGGACACTTCCTGGAATCCGGCATGGGGCCCGTCCGTGCCCTCGCCGAAATCGACCAGGAAATTGTTTTGTCCGTAAGGGCGGTCCCGTAACGTAGCCATGGCTCAGCTCCTCAGATCTTGCGGTCGGCCGTCCACTGACCGATGCGGAAGATGACGAATTCGGCGGGCCGCAGCGCTGCGACGCCGACCAGGCAAACGAGGCGGCCGTTATCGAGGTCGTTCTGCGACATGGTGGAGCGGTCGCATTTGACGAAATAGGCCTTGTCCGGCTTCTCGCCGAGCAGCGCGCCGTTCTGCCATTCGTTGAGCAGGAAGTCGGCGACGGTGCTGCGCACGTTCGCCCACAGGCGCTCGCCATTGGGCTCGAACACCGCCCATTGCGTGCCCTTGTCGATCGACCGTTCGAGATAGGCGAAGTAGCGCCTCAGATTGACGTACTTCCATTCGGGGTCGCTCGACATGGTGCGCGCTCCCCACAGGCGCATTCCGCGGCCCTCGAAGAAGCGGAAGCAATTCACCCCTTCCGGGTTGAGCACCTCCTGCTGCGCCTTGTTGAGCAGCGCCTCGAAGCCGATGGCGAGGTTGACGACCTCGTTGGCCGGCGCCTTGTAGACCGCCCGCTCGATAT
>JAXDPC010000103.1:0-13526 GCA_034668525.1 Sphingomonadales bacterium | reverse complement strand
CGCCGCCGTGTTCCGGCTGACGCTCGACCGCGAGGGCCGCGCCACCGCCTGCACGCTGATCGAATCGGCCGGCAATGTCGATCTCACCGGCGCCTGCCGCGCGCTGCGCAGCCGCGCCCGCTACGAGCCCGCGCGCGACGCCGCCGGCAATCCGATCGCCTCGGTCGCGATCCACATGGTGAGCGTCCGCATGGAGACCGAGATCCGCTTCATCCCGGGCTGAGCGCGCCGGCGCCCGCGGCGGTGCCTGAAACAATCGAAACACCTTTCACGCGCAGCTGAAATCCCGCTGTTGCAAAGGCCCCTTATTCCCGTCTCATCGCCAGGAAAGGGGAGAGCGGAAATGCGGAGCGACGATCAGGCCAAGGAGCGGTTCCGGATCGAGGCCGGCATGGGCGGCATCGTCATGGTCACCCTGGTGCTGCTGGTGGCCCAGCTCCAGCTCGACACCGCCGCATTGTTCTTCGCATGACGGCCGCGCCATGACCGCGCCCGTGCGCCCGCTTCTCGAGCAGCCCTCCACGCTCTGCGCCGAGGAAGCGCGGTGGTTCGCACACCGCCTGTTCGGACGCTGCGAACACAGCGCGCCGGTCGCCGGCACGCAGGGCTGGCGCGCCGAGGCGCCCGCTTCTAAACACGCGGCATGAAGGCGACCATCTACCACAATCCCCAATGCGGAACGTCGAGGAAGACGCTCGAAATCCTCCAGGCCGAAGGCGCGGACGTCACCATCTGCGAATATCTGAAGGACCCGCCGTCGAAGGACGAACTGCGCCGCCTCTACGCGCGCGCCGGCATCGGCCCGCGCGAGGGCCTGAGGGCGAAGGAGAGCCTCGCGCAGGACCTCGATCTGGTCGACGGCGCGGTCAGCGACGAGGCGATCCTCGACGCCATGACCGCCAACCCGATCCTGATCGAGCGACCCCTTGTCGAGACCGACAAGGGCGTCCGCCTCTGCCGGCCCCAGGACGTGGTGCGCGAGATACTCTGAGCGGTTGACCGCGCCGCGCGGCGGCAGCATCGGCGGCTGGTGATCGATCCGGAGCTCTTGCTGCGCGCTTATTCGATCGGCGTGTTCCCGATGGCGGACAGCCGTTCGGCCGGCGAGGTGTTCTGGGTCGAGCCGCGGCGGCGCGCGGTGATCCCGATCGACGGCTTCCGACTCTCGCGATCGCTGAGGAAGACGCTGCGCGCCGGCACCTTCGCCGTCACCCGCGACACCGCCTTCGCCGAGGTCGTCCGGCGCTGCGCCGAGCGCGACGAGACCTGGATCAATGCCGAGATCGAGGCGAGCTACAACCGGCTCCACGCGCTCGGCCACGCCCATTCGGTCGAGTGCTGGCGGGACGGCCGCCTCGCCGGCGGGCTCTACGGTGTCCGGCTCGGCGCCGCCTTCTTCGGCGAAAGCATGTTCTCGGCCGCGCGCGACGCCTCCAAAGTGGCGCTCGCCTGGCTGGTCGCGCGCCTCAAGGTCGGCGGCTTCACCCTGCTCGATTGCCAGTTCATGACCGAGCACCTCAAGAGCCTCGGCGCGGTCGAGGTCGACCAGAAGGACTATCTGTCGTCGCTGTCCGCGGCCTTGGGCGAAGGCTGGTCGGGTGCCGGCGCGGCAGGCCGCGCCGGGCGGCCGGCGGCGGGCGCCGGCGAGTTCGGCGCGCTCGACCGGTTGCTTTCCGCCGATCCCGCCCGCACCGTCGACTCGCCGGCTTCGGGATGCGTCATCGCGCAGCTCCTCGGCCACGCGTCGTAGACCGGATGCTCGACGACGTTGAGCGAGGGGCTCTCCTTATAGACCCAGCCGGAGAAGACCCGCTGGAACTGGCCCTGGGCGTTGCGGACGTCGAGCTGGATGAAGGCGCCGGTCAGCCGCTGCTCCTCCCAGGGCGCCGTGGTCTCGCAGGCGCGCAGCCGCACGACGACGTCGCCGAGCCGGACCGCCTGCCCCGGCCGCAGCGTCAGGTCGCGCGAGATGCCGTTGCGCTTGTTGAGGAGCCCGATCACCGCCACCCGCTCGGCCATCGGCGTGGTGCCGGGGGCGACCTCGGTGACGGTCTGGGGGATGTCGACGACCTGCGGCTCGGGCTCGCCTTGCTTCTGCTTCGCCTCGCGCTCGGGCGCGCCCGGCGGGCTGCAGGCGGAAGCCGCGGCGATCGCCACCGCGACGCCGATGAACGGAAGCCGCCGCATCGCTCAGTCGGGAGTCCAGGCTTCGTAGTCGCCGCTCGCCGCCGCGCGCTGCCCGCCGCGCTCGAGCGCGCCCGCCGGCCGGTAGGCGAGCGGGGTGCCGGTGAGGTTGGCCGTCGCGGGCTTCAGGAACTTGGGCGGCGGCGGCAGCGCCTCGTCGGGCACGTCGTCGATCATCCGGTGCATCCACGCATACCAGTCGGGCGGGATCCGGCTGGCGTCGTTCGATCCGTTGTAGATCACCCAGCGCCGATCGCCTTTCTTCGAGCGGTAATAGATGTTGCCGAGCGCGTCCGAGCCTACCTTCACTCCGCTGAGCCGGGTCGACAGCGCGGTCGTCAGGCTCGCGCCTTCCCACCAGGTGAAGAGGTTCTTGAACATGCCCATGGCGGCCCCGCCTAGCGCCCTTGCCCGGCGGGACGCAAGTGCGCCCTCCGGCGTGTCCGATTGTCAAATGTTCGATCGTCCCTGACTACGCGATGAGCCTGGGGCCTGCGGCCAGAACCGGCTCCCAGACGGCCCCGAGGGCTCCTGCATTGTCCGGCTCGACGGGCGATGCCGCTGAAATCGAAGCTTCGAGGGCCTGCACCAATCCGCGTCCGTCCACGCCGCCGGCGGCCCGTCCCTGTGTCGTAAACTCCCACGCCCACCCCTTGCTCCCGACCCTGCTCCGGGCGTCCACCCAGACCCAACGATCCTCCCAGACGAAGACCCGCACTTTGGTAGGCCGGGGGTGAAGCGTGATGCATTCGATCTCCAGCTTCTCGAGCTCAGTCCCGTCCGTTCGCTCCAATACTTTCTCGACTTCGATTGTCCGGACCTGGTGGCTGACGGCCTTCCGCCGCTTTCGCAACGAGAGGAGGACGTTCGCTAGGAACGCGCTGCGCGGTCGCTTTCTAAGCGGGTCGGGGGATCGGAAACGCGTCACCTGGCGCTTTTCACACCGGACGCGAACGTCCGCAATGGGTCGAAAGCCGATGCTCCGAGCTTCGATAGCGCAACGCCCAGCGTGCCGACGACGAGCGCAATGAGGATGAGAACCTCGACAGAGCCCTCTTCCCTCACGGCTTTTCCGCTTCTACCCGTGCCGGGAGGGGAACGGAGCGGGCGCGGTGGCACGTGTAAAGGCACCCGTAGGTGGAAAAAGGTCGACGGGGCGTGCAGGCCTGCTGAGCCTCATCGCCGGCATCCTTGCGTCGTGCGCGCCTGAGCCGCCCGCGCTGCGGGTAGCAACAGAGGCCGCCCCGCAGCCGTCAAGCCCGCAAGGTCGGCCGGAAGACGTCTGCGCAATTTATCGTTCGATGTTTCCCGCCAGCGTCATACGGTCTCTGGACTCCATCTCCGGCGATCCAAGGATAAGCACCCGGACGGAAGGTGGCGACGCGAATCCGGCCGAAGTGCATGCGATACGCGGAGCGCTTGTCGCGGCGACCGGCGGTGCGGAATCGCCCTGGGCCAGGATCCCGGAAGACCTGTTCGCCCGGGCATTTCGATATTGGAGACCGGAACGGCTGCCGGATTGCGACTGGAGGGGATTCGCCCGCGAAGTGAGCGCGCCGGTGCGCGGTGGCCGGATTGGACCCGTGCTGACCACCGAAGAGTCGGGCTCCTACACACGAATCTCGCGGCCTTTTTTCATTAACCGCGACACGGCGATCCTCCTCGTGCGTGAAGTGATTCGTGACGACGCTGTCGTGACCCGGAAGCTGGTCTTCACCTACCGCGATGACGATGGCTGGGCGATCATCCCGCACACGTTCGAGGAGCGGGTCGACCCCTCGCTCTGACTTTCGCAAGCCGCTGACCCTCAGGCCGGCGCGATCTCGACCGCGAGCGGGCCCTTCTTGCCCTCGGCGATGCGGGCGCGGAGCGGCTGGTCGGGGGCGAGGTCGGTGAGGCCGCCGCGGCGCACCGTCTCCATGTGGACGAAGATATCCTGCCCGTCCGCGTCCTCGCGGACCAGGAAGCCGTAGCCCTTGAGGCGGTTGAACCATTTCACGCGGACCGGCTCGAACTCGCCCGCCTCGTCGATCAGCTGGGAGGGGTCGGTGCGGTCGCCCGAGCCGGCGCTGCGGGCGAATTCCGGCACCACGGCCTTGCTGAGATCGATCGAGAGGACCTTGCGCGCCTGCAGCCCCCGTTCCTGCTGCGCGACCAGGCATTCGACGATCGCGCCTTCGGGAAGGCTGCGCCGGTCGTGCTCCTTCAACACGCTGAAATGGACGAGGACGTCGCCTTCCGTCTCCTCGCTGACCAGGAAGCCGAAGCCGCGCGTGGCATCGAACCATTTCATCGTGCCGGTCAGCCGGATCAGCGCCTCGTCGGGGAACGCGTCCTCCGGGCGCGCCGCTTCGTCGCCCTCCTCCTCGGGGGCGGCGTCTCCGACAGCCATTTTCCGGCCTTCGCTCATCGGCAAGGCGTCCACAGCAAAAACGGCGACAGGACTAACATGCTTTGCGGCTTTGTGAACTGTCCCACATTGTTTTTTCAGGGATCGTCCGGTTCCGGGATGGTCCCGGGGAGCGCCCTTGCGAGCCGCCGGGCGATCTCGATCGGGTGCCCGGCGCGCAGCATCGCCGCCATCGCCTTCTCGCGGCCGGCCCGGTCCGGCTCGGACGCGGCGAAAGGTCCGATGCGCCGCCGCTCCACGAAACGAAGCGCGGACTGCCAGGCGCCGTCGCGCGCGCCCGCCCGCGCCTCGGCTCCGTCTTCCTCGCCGATCCCGGCGGCCGCCAGCGCGTCGCGCACCCGCCGCTCGCCATAGCCGCGCCGGCCGAGCGAAGCGGCGCGGTTGGCCGCGAAGCCCTTGTCGTCGACATAGCCGAGCTCGGCCAGGCGCTCTGCGAGCCGCTCGACCGGCGGCTCCCCCTCCCCGGCCCAGCCGCGCTCGCGGAGCTTGCGGGCGAGATAGGAGCGCAGCCGGGCACGGGTCGTGGCGTAGCGGCCCGCATAAAAGAGGGCCAGCCGCTCGAGCGCCTCGCCGTCGAGCGGCGGGCGGGGCTTTCGCTTGCGTTCATCTGCCACGCGCCATGATTGTGCCACAGTCGAGCCGGAAAATGAACGCGGGGCGGCGCTCCAAGGTATGGGGTGCGCACTTTGCGGCGGCACAGGCGTTTTTTGAAGGATTGAACCGGACGTGGCTGAACGAGAAGGCGAGGCGAAGCGGACGCTGGCGCCGACCCCCGCAGTCGACATGCTGCCGCGCCGTCATGCCGATTTCGACACCCTCGGCGCGGCTCTCGATTATGCCGCGAGCGGCGTGCGCGGCCTCAACTTCCACGATCCGCGCGGCGAGATGGTGCGCGCCTACCCCTTCGCCGAGCTTCGCGAGGATGCGCTCGCCAACGCGCGCCGGCTGGTCGGCCGCGGCGTCGGGCCGAAAGACCGGATCGCCATCCTCGCCGAGACCGGCGCCGAGTTCGCCGCTCTGTTCTTCGGCGCGATCTATGCCGGCGCCTGGCCCGTGCCGCTGCCTTTGCCGACCTCGTTCGGCGGGAGGGACGCCTATATCGACCAGCTCAAGGTGCAGCTCACCAGCGCCGATCCGCTCTGCCTGTTCTACCCGGAGGAGCTGGCCGGCCTCGCCGCCGCCGCCGCCGAGGCGGTGGGGATCGACGGCATCGCCTGGGAAGGCTTCGCGTCCGCGCCCGCGCCCGACGCGCCGCTCCCGGCGACCAGCCCCGACGACATCGCCTATCTCCAATATTCGAGCGGCTCCACCCGCTTCCCCCACGGCGTCGCCATCACCCACCGCGCCTTGCTCAACAACCTCGCCGCGCACAGCCACGGCATGCAGCTGCAGGACACCGACCGCTGCGTCTCCTGGCTCCCCTGGTACCACGATATGGGCCTCGTCGGCTGCCTGCTCTCGCCGATGGCGAACCAGATCTCGACCGATTACCTCAAGACCGAGGATTTCGCCCGGCGCCCGCTCGCCTGGCTGGACATGATCAGCCGCAACCCGGGCACCACCCTCTCTTACTCGCCGACCTTCGGCTACGACATCTGCGCGCGGCGGATCGGCAGCCAGTCCAAGGTCTCGGAGCGCTTCGACCTGTCCCGCTGGCGGGCCGCCGGCAACGGCGCCGACATGATCCGTCCCGACGTCATGCAGGCCTTCGTCGACGCCTTCGCCGACGCCGGCTTCGACGCCAAGGCGTTCGTGCCCTCCTACGGCCTCGCCGAAGCGACGCTCGCCGTCTCGATCATGCCGCCGGGCGAGGGCATCGTCGTCGAGCTGGTCGAGGAGACGTTGCTCGCGGGCGGCACCCCGGGCGAGCGCGACCGGCCGCAGCGCTACCGGGCGATCGTCAATTGCGGCAGGCCGGTGCGCGACATGGAGGTGGCGATCCGCGGCGACAGCGGCGAGACCTTGGGCGAGCGCGAGATCGGCAAGGTCTTCTGCCGCGGTCCTTCGGTGATGGTCGGCTATTTCCGCGACGAGGCGGCGACCCGCCTCTGCCTCGACGCCGACGGATGGCTCGACACGGGCGACATGGGCTATCTCTCGGACGGCTACGTCTACGTGGTCGGCCGCGAGAAGGACATGATCATCATCAACGGCAAGAATCACTGGCCCCAGGACATCGAATGGGCGGTCGAGCAGCTGCCCGGATTCAAGGCGGGGGACATCGCCGCCTTCGCGATCACCACGCCGGGCGGCGAGGAGACCCCCGCCGTCCTCGTCCAGTGCCGCACCTCCGATACGGAGGAGCGCGGCCGCCTGCGCGATTCGATCCGCGAGCGCGTCCGCGCGATCACCGGCATCAATTGCGTCGTCGAGCTCGTCCCCCCGCGCACCCTGCCCCGCACCAGCTCCGGCAAGCTCTCCCGCGCCAAGGCCCGCAGCCTCTACCTCTCCGGCGAGATCGAAACCTACGACATCGCCGCGTAGCGGCAGCTGAGATCAGGCCTCGCCGAAATCGTGCAGGAACCTCTGCCCTTCGCGTCTTCGCGCCTTCGCGTGAAATAACGAACCTGCTTTCCGGGCCCCTGGGCTCGACAGGTCTCTCGCGAAGGCGGGAAGAGACGGGGGTCCGTCCCGGACCCCCAATATGCAACGAACCGAGCGCCGGGGCGTATCAGGGGCCGACGAGGTTCGCATGCGAGACACCCAGGCCTCCGGCTTCGTCCGCCTTCGCGGCGGGCGCGAGCACAATCTCAGGAATGTCGACGTCGACATACCGCGCGAGGCTTTGGTCGTGTTCACCGGCGTGTCGGGATCGGGCAAGTCGTCGCTCGCTTTCTCCACCCTCTATGCCGAGGCCCAGCGGCGCTACCTGGAATCGGTCTCGCCTTATGCTCGGCGCCTGTTCCACCAGATGGAGGTGCCCGAGGTCGACGAGATCGAAGGCCTGCCGCCCGCGGTGGCGCTTCAGCAGCAGCGCGGATCGCCGACCACGCGGTCGTCGGTCGGAAGCGTCACCACCCTCTCCAACCTGCTTCGAATGCTCTATTCGCGCGCCGGCGACTATCCGCGGGGCCAGGCCCATCTCGATGCCGAGAGCTTCTCGCCCAACACGCCCGAGGGCGCCTGCCCGCGCTGCCACGGCCTCGGCCGGATCCACGAGGTGACCGAGGCCTCGATGGTGCCCGATCCTTCGAAGACCATCCGGGAGCGCGCCATCGCCGCCTGGCCGACGGCCTGGGGCGGCCAGAACCAGCGCGACATATTGATCAGCCTCGGGATCGACGTCGACACGCCGTGGCGGAAGCTGCCGAAGAAGGAGCGCAACTGGATATTGTTCACCGAGGAGCAGCCCCAGGTCCCGGTCTATCCCGGATGGACCCATGACGAGATCCAGCGCGCGATCCGGCGCAAGATCGAGCCCGCCTACATGGGCACCTTCTCGAGCGCGAAGCGCCACGTCACCCACAGTTTTGCGACCACGCAGAGCGCGATGATGAAGAAGCGCGCCGCGCGCTTCATGATCGCCCGGACTTGCCCGGTCTGCGACGGCAAGAGGCTGCGCGGGGAAGCCTTGTCGGTCCGCTTCGAGGGCCTCGACTTCGCCGAGATGAGCCGCCTGCCCATGGCCCGCTTCTCGAAGATCTTCGCGCCTTATCCCGAGGGCCGGAGCGGCAAGCTCAAGGCGCTGCGCAGGACCCACCCGGAGAAGGCGCTGGTGGTCGAGCGGATCGCCGGCGACCTGTGCCGCCGCTTGTCGGTTCTGCTCGACCTCGGCCTCGGCTATCTGACGCTGGAACGCGGCACCCCGACCCTGTCGCCGGGCGAGCTGCAGCGGCTTCGGCTCGCCACCCAGGTCGTCTCCAACCTGTTCGGGGTCGTCTATGTGATGGACGAGCCGTCCGCCGGGCTCCATCCCGCCGACACCGAGGCGCTGTTGCGCGCGCTCGACGGCCTCAAGGCGGTCGGCAATTCGCTGTTCGTCGTCGAGCATGAGATGGACGTCGTCCGCCGGGCCGACTGGATCGTCGACGTCGGCCCCGCCGCCGGCGAGCGTGGCGGCGAGATCCTCTACAGCGGCCCGATCGAGGGCCTGCGCCGGGTCGCCGCCTCCGAGACGAGGCGCCATCTGTTCGACGAAGGCGGCGCTATCCCGAGACGGAAGCGCGAGCCCGCCGGCTGGCTGCGGCTGGAAGGGGTCTCGCGCAACAATCTCAAGCATATCGATTGCGCGATTCCGCTCGGCGTGATGACCGCGGTCACCGGAATCTCCGGCTCGGGGAAATCGAGCCTGGTCAGCCAGGCGCTGGTCGAGCTGGTCGCCGAGGCGCTCGGCTCGCCCGTCGCGGCCGAGGAGGAGGCGGATGCCGAAGCCGCGCTCGAGGACCGCCCCGCGGACGTCACCGAGGGCCGGATCGCCGGCGGCCTCGAAGGGGTAAGGCGGCTGATCGAGGTCGACCAGAAGCCGATCGGCCGCACCCCGCGCTCCAACCTCGCCACTTATACCGGCCTGTTCGACCATGTCCGAGCCCTGTTCGCGGCGACCCCCGAAGCCAGGGAGCGCCGCTACGATGCAGGCCGCTTCTCGTTCAACGTCGCCAAGGGCCGCTGCCCGCGCTGCGAGGGGGAAGGCTTCGTCATGGTCGAATTGCTCTTCCTGCCGAGCGTCTACGCGCCCTGCCCGACCTGCCGCGGCACGCGCTACAATCCCAAGACGCTCGAGATCCGCTATCGCGGCAAGAGCATTGCCGACGTCCTCGCCCTCACCGTCGAAGGGGCGTGGGATTTCTTCGCCGACGCGCCCAATGTCTGCCGGTCCTTGAAGGTGCTTCGCGAGGTCGGCCTCGACTATCTCCGCCTCGGCCAGCCGGCGACCGAATTTTCGGGCGGCGAGGCGCAACGGGTGAAGCTCGCCACCGAGCTTCAGCGCGCGCAGCGCGGCGGGGCGCTCTACGTGCTGGACGAGCCGACCACCGGGCTGCATCCGACCGACGTCGAGCGCCTGCTCGGCCAGCTCAACGCTTTGGTCGATGCCGGCAACAGCGTCGTCCTGGTAGACCACGACATGAAGCTGGCGGCGGCGAGCGACTGGGTGATCGACATCGGCCCCGGCGCCGGCGACGAGGGCGGGCGGATCGTCGCCAGCGGCCCGCCGGCGAAAGTGGCGTCTTTCAGGACCAGCCGCACCGCCCCCTATCTCGAGCGCGCGCTCGGCGGCGAGCCGGTCGCCACCGCCGCCTGAGCCGCAGGCGCGCGCCATGACCGATTTCCTTGTGCAGTAGGCGCGGAGGGCGCAGACCCCGCGGGCGACTCGCTCTGCAAGGAGGCAGCGATGACCGATCCGATCCGAATCCTCCTGCAGACCACCATAACGACGATCGAGGACGACTGGCATATCGGCCGCTTCTCGATGCTTCGCGACACGTTCGCCGGGCTCAGGGACTCGGACGGGGCCCCGATGATCCGGGTCACCGCCCGCGATCGGGACAGCGCGACCGGGCCCGACCCTGTGCTCTCGACCCTCGACGAGTCGGACTATGACCAGCTCTGGCTGTTCGCCGTCGATACCGGAGAGGGTCTTGCGAGCCGCCGGGCGATGCTCTGCCCCGCACGCCCGAGGCGCGCCGATCGACCCGGCTCTACGCGCGCAACCTCGCGCTCTGGCTCTCCGGGCGAAGCGCCTGACGGCAGACCGCGGCGCTCCTTCTCATCTTCACCGCCGCCTCCGGATCGACCTCGGCCTCAGCTAATCGTCCGTTATCTCTTCGGCGTCCGGCTCCTCGCCGGGCTTGTAGCGCGGCTTCGGCTGCGGCAGCAGGAAGAAGGCGATGCACAGCAAGGCGAGGGCCACGCCGGCGCGCGGCGCGGCGATCGCGACCGGGATCGCGGCGATCTGGACCAGGGTCGCAAGGCCGTAGCGGCGAGTCATCTGGCGGAGGAAATCGGCCGCGAGCCGCTCGTCCATCGTCCGGCGGCCCGGCATTCCGTAAAACCACTTGCCCATCCAGGTGCAGGCGGTGAGCGCGAGGCCGGCGACCATGGTGATCGCCCCGGTCGGCTCGGAGGGCGTGCCGAGGTGGAAGCACCAGGCGCGCACCGGATAGGGAATGACGATGACCGCCAGCAGGAAGACGAGGTTCAGCGCTCCGAACCAGTGGTCGCTCCTGGCGTAGATGCGTCCCGAATAATGGTGCTGCAGCCAGTAGGCGCCGATCACGCCATAGCAGACGACCAGCGCCAGATGCTCGCGCCATTGCTCGGCCATGGCCCTGGCCAGATCGGTGTAGCCGTGCGGGCCGTCGGGCGCTCCGGGGACCTTGGTCTCGACGATCAGCAGGGTCAAAGCGATCGCGAAGACCGCGTCGCTGAACCCCTCGAAGCGATTGAGACCGCGCTCGGCGCCGTGGGTCTTCGCGTCTGGGTGCTGAGCCATCCGCCGCCAAACCCCCGGGGTCCGCGCAAGGTTGCCGCCGGGCGCCGCCGGCGCGTGCGCGTCGCCTTCTGCGATCGCGGCCCAGCTTCGCTGATCCGCTCGCTACGGCGTGGCAGGAGTGGAGGGACTCGAACCCACGGCCCTCGGTTTTGGAGACCGATGCTCTACCAGCTGAGCTACACTCCTGCGGAGCGAGCCAGATAGCGCCGCTGTCTGGCGCCCGCAAGTGCGGCGCGAACGCCGGCCCGGCCTGCGCGCCGGCGACAGGACCGACGTCACGGGATTTACTGCCGTGACGGCCCGCACCCGCTGAGGGGCGCTTCCGCCCTCCCCCCGCCCTTGCGCAACCGGGCGGCGGGCGCTATCTCGCATCGCTCGCACCCATCGGCAGCATGGACGACCGGCCCTCCGGTCCCCGGCGGCTGCCCAGCCAAGGACGAAGCGACGTGGCGAGAGTCAATCCCGGCGAGTTCCTGCGGCAGGTCCGCACCGAGACCGGCAAGGTCGTCTGGCCGACCCGGCGCGAGACTTTGATGACCGGCCTCATGGTCGTCATCATGACGACGATCCTCGGCCTGTTCTTCTTCGGCGTCGATTCCGCGTTCAGCGCGATCGTGCAGCTCCTCCTCGGCCTCGTCCGCTAGCAATCAGACCAGGAACCCCCAGACCCATGTCCCGCTGGTACATCATCCACGCTTATTCCGGCTTCGAGAACAAGGTCCGCGACGCGATCATGGCCGAGGCCACGCGGCTCGGGCTCGACACTTTGGTCGAGGCGGTCGAGGTCCCGACCGAGAAGGTGACCGAGGTCCGGCGCGGCAAGAAGGTGACCAGCGACCGCAAATTCTTCCCGGGCTACGTGCTCGCCAAGCTGGCGATGAACGACGACGTCTACCACCTCGTCAAGAACACGCCCAAGGTCACCGGCTTCCTCGGCGCCTCGGGCAAGCCGCAGCCGATCAGCGACGCCGAGGCCGCGCGCATCCTCAACACCAAGGACGAGGCCGCCGCGGCCGCGCCCAAGACCAAGATCAGCGTCGATTACGAGATTGGCGACAGCGTCAAGGTTCTCGACGGCCCGTTCGCGAGCTTCAACGGCCTCGTCGAGGAGCTCGATTTCGACCGCGGCCGGGTCAAGGTCGGAGTCTCCATCTTCGGCCGCGCCACCCCCGTCGAGCTCGAGTTCGAGCAGGTCGAGCGGGTCAAATAGGAAGGGACAGCCTATCCGGCTGTTCCCCTTCCTGCGCCACCGTCCGCTTAGCGGCAGTCGGCGAGCCGTCCCCGTCAGCATTGGAAAACAGCATCATATGATGCTATATTCCGTGCCTTGCCGCACAGGAAGCCCGATCGCATGCGCACCACCCTCGCCCTCGACGACGAGCTCGTCGCGCAGGCGCAGGCCTGCACCGGTATCAAGGAAAAATCGGCCTTGGTGCGCGCCGGGCTGAAAGCGCTGATCGAGCGCGATGCGGCCGAACGTCTCATCCGTCTTGGCGGCAGCGACCCCAACGCCTGGATCCCGCCGCGTCGGCGGTTCGGCTGAGTGAAGCTGCTCGCGGACGCATCGATCTGGATCGATCATATCCGCGCGGCCGACGAGGTGCTGACCCGCCTGCTTCGGCATGGCATGATCCTGACGCACCCGTTCGTGATCGGCGAAATCGCGATGGGCAGCATCGCCCGGCGCGCCGAGACGCTTTTCGCGCTCGCGCGCTTGCCGCAGGCGGCGCCGGCCGATCATCTCGAAGTAATGGACCTCGTCGAGCGCCATCGCCTGTTCGGGACCGGGATCGGCCTGATCGACGCCCACCTGCTCGCCTCGGCGCTGCTGACGCCGGAGACGAGGCTGTGGACGCGCGACCGGCGGCTGGCCGACGCGGCCGAGCGGCTCGGGGTGGGCGCGGAGGCGCCGCCGACGGGGTGAACGGCACGCACGGGGACAGCCTATCCGGCTGTCCCCCTCCACCGCGCGTCCGACCAAGCGGGGACAGCCAGCCAGGCTGTCCCCTCCCGCCTCAGCGGCGGCCGCGCTCGTAGGTCTGCAGGCAGCGGTCGGTGATCGTCGCCGAGCAGGCCGGGTAGACCGTTGCGGCGACCGGCGCGCCCGTGTCGGCGTCGAGCAGCGGGCCGCCCATGGCGGCGGCCGGGATGCCGTTATAGCCGGGCGGGACGATCGCGGGGGCCGAGATCACGGCGATGCCGCGGGCGTCGCGCGCGGGCTCCGCATTGCCCGGCTGGGCGGTCGCGCCGGTGGCGGCGACAGGCACCGCGCCGATCGTGCCGGCAGCGGCTTCGGACTCGAACGGCGCGGTGACGCCGTCACCCTCATAAGCCGTCGATCCGGGCGCGGCGGCCTGGGCGAACGCGGCGCTTCCGGCCAGCAGGGCGATCGCAAAAGCGGCACTTTTCATCGCATCACTCCTCGTCTAGCACCCCGGCCGGCGGCGACGATGCGCGCCGCGCGGTCGCGGCCGCTCGGGGTAGAGACGGGACAACGCGCCG
>JAXDPC010000102.1:0-3380 GCA_034668525.1 Sphingomonadales bacterium | reverse complement strand
CGCCCATCTGGAACATCAGCCACTGGACGACGCGGCTGCGGCCCTTCTCGTCCGCCGGGATGAGGCGGCCGGCGCGTTCGGCAAGGTAGAGCATGATCGCGCCCGATTCGAAGACGGCGAAGTCATCCCCACCTTCACCGGCGCCGCGGTCGACGATCGCCGGGATGCGGCCGTTGGGATTGATGGCGAGGAACCATGGCTCCTTCTGCTGTCCGGCGCCGAGATCGAGGACGTGCAGCTCGTAGGGGATCTCCAGCTCCTCGAGGGTGATCGAGGCCTTGTAGCCGTTGGGTGTCGGTGCGGTGTAGAGATCGATCATAAGCGGCTCCTGTCTCGGGCCGCTATGTCGGGTCTAGGTTGCGGGGTGCAACCCTTCGCCTGCTCGCGGCTTGTCTCCCGTCCATGACCGACGACATCGACATCCTCGCTTTCGGCGACAGCCTCATCGCCGGCTACGGCCTCGCTCGTGCCCAAGGCTTCGCACCGCAGCTCGAGGCGGCGCTGAGAGGGCGCGGCGTGGCGGCGAACGTGATCAACGCCGGCATTTCGGGCGACACGGTCGCCGCCGGCTGGGCGCGGCTGCCGCGGACGATCGAGCGTCTGGAGCGCAGGCCCGACCTCGCCATCGTCGCGCTCGGCGGCAACGACATGCTGCGCATGGTGCCGCCGCACATGACGCGCGAGGGCCTGGAGGCGATCCTCGCGGAGTTCGCCCGGCGCGAGGTGCCGGTGCTGATGGCCGGCATGTACGCCGCCCCCTTCCTCAGCCGGCAATATCAGGCCGAGTTCAACGCCATCTATCCGGCGCTGGCGCGCAGGTTCGGCGCGGCCCTCTATCCCTTCTTCCTCGCCGGCGTGGCGGGCGTGCCCCGCCTCAACCTGTTCGACCGGGTCCATCCCAACGAGAGAGGGATCGCGCGGATGGTCGAGGGGATATTGCCTTACGTGCTGCGGGCGCTTCCTACCGGCGAGGCGTAACGGGAGAGTGGCTCTTCGTGAGCCTAGTCCAAATCCGTCATCCCGGCGGAGGCCGGGATCTCAGGACGAGAATGCGCGATGGTCTGTGGAGGGCGCCCTGCACATGCGCCGGCGTGCACTCTCCCTGGGATCCCGGCCTTGGCCGGGATGACGGAGCTGCACCGCTGCCGCGGCGCGCTTCGTCAGAAGCCCAATATGATCTCGCCGCCGAAGTTGAGGCCGATGCGGCCGTCGCGGATCCAGCGCACGAAGGCGTGCATCGGACTGTAGCCGTCGAAGCGGATCACGACGCTCTCGCCGAGGCGCGGCGCGACGGCGCTCTCGATCATCGTGCCGCGCGAGGAGAGATTGCAGACGGCGACATGATGCTCGGTGCCGCGGAAATAGAGGGTCGCGCTTGCGACCAGGCCTTCGTGGCGGGGCTCCGAGCGCTGGTCGATGACCCGCGGCGCCGTCCTCGTGACCAGGGCGCCGAGCCCGAATGCCTGTGGCCGCATGTCCGCCTCCGCGGCCGAGCATGCGGCACAAGCCCTTACCGAATCTTTACTGCCGCGGCGGATCGCCGGCGGCGGGGCTCTGCTCCCAGAAATAAGGCCGGCGGCGGCGGTCGCCGGTCACCTCCTCGTTCAGCGTCCGGGCGTCGTAGAGCCGCCCGTTGAGCATCACGTGGCTGATATGGTCGGAGTTGCGGATATCCTCGAGCGGATTGGCCTCGAGGACGACCAGGTCGGCGAGGTAGCCGGGGCGGATCTGGCCGAGGTCGCGGAAGCCGTAGACCTGAGCCGGGGTCACGGTCGCCGCGCGCAGCGCCTCGAGCGGGGTCCAGCCCCCGCGGACGAACGACCAGAGTTCCCAATGCATGGCGAGGCCCTGCTGCTGGCCGTGGCCGCCGGCGCTGACCGGCACGCCGCGCCCGGCGAGCACATGCGCCTCGCGGGCATTGTACTGGTCGACGAACTGGTCCGGCGGCGCGGTGGTGGAGCGGACGCGCTCGGCGAGCTGGGCGGGCGGCACGTACCGGGTGAGCAGGGGATGCTCCCAGACTCGGCTTGCCTGCGCCCAATAAGGATCGCCGGCGAGGCCGCCATAGGTGACGCCGAGGGTCGGCGTGTAGCCGACGCGGGTCTGGGCGAAGAAGCTGCGCACGTCCTCGTAGAGCCGGGCCTGCGGGACATTGTGCTCGAGCGTGGTGTTGCCGTCCTGGATGATGGTCATGTCCATGCCGAACAGGGAACCGCCCTCGGCGACGACGATCATGTTCTCGGCGCGGGCGGCGGCGACCACCTGCTGGCGCTGGTTGCGGCGCGGCTGGTTGTAGTTCTTGATCGAGTGCGCGCCCTGCGAATGCAGCCGCCGGACATGGGCGAGCGCGTCCTCGTAGCTGTCGATCTGCGCGTAGGAGCCGGGGCTGCGGGCGCCGTAGACGATTTCGCCCGAGGAGAAGGTGCGCGGCGCGAGGATCAGGCCGGCGCGCTGCATCTCGCCCGCGGGGAAGATCTCGCTCGCCGTCGAGGAGGGGTCGTGGACGGTGGTGACGCCGAGCGCGAGATGGGCGTGAGCCGACCAATTCTGCTGCGGGATGACGTCGCCCTCGCCCTGCGGACCGTGGGCGTGGCCGTCGATCAGGCCCGGGATGATGGTGCGCCCGGAGACGTCGACGGTGCGCGCGCCGGCGGGCACGGCGACCTCGCCGCGGCGGCCGACCGCGGCGATGCGGTTGCCGTCGATCAGGATCACGCCGTCCTCGATGATCCCGCCGTCCGCGGCGGCCATGGTGACGATGCGGGCGCCGACCAAGGCGACCTGGCCCTGCGGCCGGTCGGCGCGCGCGGCGACGGCGAGCGAGACTCCGCTCCGCGGCGGCGCATAGGAGCCGCCCGCGCCGCTGCGGATGAGGTCGGAGACGTTCGCCCCATAGAGGGTCGGGCCGAGGCTCCAGGCGAGGCGGCCGCCGGCCCAGTGGAAATATTGGCCGCCCTCCGCGGTGGCGCGGGTGACCGGGAGCTGGGTTCCGCGCGCGCCGACACTGAGCGTCGCGGCGCCCGGCGAGAAGGGCATGACGAACACGTTGTAATTCTCGCGGAAGGCGAGGGCGCGGCCATCGGGCGCGACTTCATATTCGGTGACGAGCTCGCCTTGGGCATGGACGCGGCGGTCGGCGCCGTTCAAATCGACGCTGACGAGGCGGTGCTTCTGCTCCTCGTTGACCTCCAGGAAGACGCGGTCGTTCGCGGCGCCGAAATGGGGGTTGCCGCCGCTGGCGACCAGCCGCGTGGCGGCGCCTCCCGCCGCCGGTACGCGGAAGATGCCGCGATGCGCGGTCCAGCGGTCGGAGGTCAGGTAGCCGCCCTCGCCGGCCTCGAAGACGATGGTCTGGCCGTCGGGCGAGAAGCGGGGGCGGC
>JAXDPC010000101.1:0-6641 GCA_034668525.1 Sphingomonadales bacterium | reverse complement strand
GGTGAAGGCCTTGATCTCGGCGGCGAGCTTGGGCGGCGCGCCCTCGCGATAGGCGCGGACGCTCTCTACGAAGAAGGCCTCGCCCTTCGGGAAGGTCGCCGACAGCGCATTGTAGAGCGCGCTCGCGACCGGGTCGCCGCCGAGCCACCAGCGCTCGGTCGCCGTGCCGCGGCCGAACCTGCGGTCGCGCGGGACGATAGTGAGGTCGGAGGGTGTGACATTGGCGCGCATCGCTCTTACTCCTTGCGACTGTGGCTAAGCACTACTTACATTGATGTCAATAGTCCGCGAGCGTCTGACCCAGGGGGAGAGCCGCGCCGCGGCGCTCGACGCGGCGCGCGCCCTGCTGATCGAGGAGGGCCCGCAGGCGGTGACGCTGAAGGCGGTCGCCGCGCGCATCGGCAAAACCCACGCCAACCTGCTCCATCATTTCGGCTCGGCGGCGGGCCTGCAGGCGGCGCTGGCGCGGCTGATCGGCGAGCGGGTGACGGCGCAGATCGGCGAGGCGGTGGCCCGCGCCCGCGCCGGCGAGGCCGATCCCCGCGAGGTGGTCGACCGCACCTTCGACGCCTTCGGCCGGGAGGGCGGCGGCGCGCTCGCCGCCTGGATGATCCTGTCCGGCGACCGCGAGGCGCTGAACCCGATCCTCGAATCGGTCCACGCCCTCGTCGACCGGCTCGGCGAAGGACATGAGGACCGCCCCGTGCACGAGACCACCCTGTGGCTGGTGCTCGCGGCGCTCGGCGATTCGCTGCTCGGCGGGCCGATGGCGGAAGCGCTCGGGCTCGCGCGGGACAAGGCGCGCGAGCTCGCCCGAAATCAGCTGCTCGCGACGATAACGAGAAGGGAGGAGCCATGATCAGCGGCGCTCATGCAATGATCTTCACCAGTGACGAGGCGGCGGACCGCGCCTTCCTCCGCGACGTGCTCGAAATCCCCTGCATCGATTCCGGCGGCGGCTGGCTGATCTTCAGGCTCCCGCCGGCGGAGCTCGGCGTGCACGACGGCGAGAACGGCTTCCACCAGATCTATTTCATCTGCGACGACGTCGAGGCGTTCGTCGCGGCGATGGCGGCGAAGAACGTCCGGACCGATCCGATCGCCCGGCAGGACTGGGGCCGAAGCACCGGAATCACCCTCCCCGGCGGCGGCAAGCTCGGAATCTACGAAGCCCATCACGCCAGGCCCTGACGCCGTGCCCAGTCTCCCCGTCCGCAACCTCCCGCGGCGCTAGACCGCCCCCGGCGTCACCTCGGAGGAGCGGATGGGGTGCCGGCCTCGTCCGCCGGCGCTCCGCCCGCCTGTCCCGTCGGTGCGCTCCGAACGTTCGTCTCGCCGCCGGTAGCAGGCGCATCCGCTCCGCCGTCGGGGCCGCCGCCCGGGCCGCCGCTGCCGCTCAGCCCCGAGCCCGTCAGCGTTCTCATCGTGCGGAGCACCTGCCGCTGTTCCTTTTGGCCGACGCCCTGGGAAAGGACATAGCCCGCGAGGCCGCCGAGAAGCGCCGCCAGCGTCTGCTCCTGCAGCTTGTCGGCGAGACCGAGCGCGATCAGCGCGCCGAAGAGGATCAGGATCGTGGCATATTGGATCAACTGGCCCGAGCAGACCAGCTCCGACTGGATTTCCGGGCTGAACAGCCGGGCGGCGATCAGCATGACGAGACCCAGAGTGAAGATGATGACCAGGATCACAGGCATGATGCCGGCGACGCGCGCCGACGCCACCTGATTGGACATCTCCGTGACGATCTGCTGCTTGCGCTCCTCCAGGTCCTCGCGCTCGCGCTCGAGGTCGTCCACCGTGTCGGCTGCGGTCGTCAGCTCCGCCGTCATGCTGCCGATGCCCGACTCTATTCGGGAGATGGCGTCGACGACCGGCTGGTCGCAGAGCTGCTGCAGCTGTTCGGCCGATATCTCCTCCCAGGGATAGATGGTGGGCAGCCTGCCCGAGAGTCGAGTCAGCGTATCGACCGTCTGCTGGAAAGATAGATTGAATGCGGCGCGGACTTCGGCCGGGGCGGCGCAGGCACGGCCGGGCGATTGCTTGAGCTCGGCCAGGGAACGAGTCGCTTGCTCGATGTCGGCCGTCGCGGTCTCGCTGCTTCTGGCCCTGGCGATCTGCTGATCGATATCCCTCATGCGCTGATCAATTCGAACGAGCTCCGCGATCGCCCAGTCCGAATGACCGCTGTCGGCACGATCGCGCGGCGGTCGAGTGCTGTCGTTGGGGCGCGCGGCGGTCGTCGACGCGGTCGACGTCGACGGGCGATTGGCGGTCGTCGTCGCGGTCGTCGTCGCGTTGCCTTCTGCGCTCCTCCCAGCCTGGGCCGCGGCGGGAGCCGGCAGGCTCAGGCCTGCGACGCTCAAGAATATCAGCAGCGCCCTGTTCAGCGTTCCCATTCCAACCTCCCTGCAGGCAGCCATCCTAGCCGCTCTCGCGGGCGGGCGCTGTGGTTTTTGTCACTTCGGCGAGGGGAGACGCGGGTTGATGCTTTCTTCCAGGCGCCTGCGATCCTACATCGCGGCCATGCATTTCCTCGACCAGGCGAAGATCTTCGTCCGCTCCGGCGTGGGCGGCCCGGGCGCGGTCAGCTTCCGGCGCGAGAAGTTCATCGAATATGGCGGCCCGGACGGCGGCGACGGCGGCAAGGGCGGCGACATAATCTTCGAGGCGGTGGACGGTCTCAACACCCTGATCGACTTCCGCTACACCCAGCATTTCCGCGCCCCGCGCGGCAAGGGCGGCTCCGGCTCCAACCGGACCGGCGCCGGCGGCGACGATCTCCTGATCAAGGTCCCGGTCGGCACCCAGATCCTGTCGGAGGACAAGGAGCATGTCCTGGCCGACCTCACCGCCGTCGGCCAGCGCGTGGTGCTGCTGCGGGGCGGCGACGGCGGTCGTGGCAATGCCAGCTACAAGAGCGCGACCAACCGCGCCCCGCGCCAGCACGGCACCGGCTGGCCGGGCGAGGAGGCATGGGTCTGGCTGCGCCTCAAGCTGATCGCCGACGTCGGCCTGGTCGGCCTGCCGAACGCGGGCAAGTCGACCTTCCTCAACGCGGTCACCAACGCCAAGGCGAAGGTCGGCGCCTATCCCTTCACCACCCTTCACCCCAAGCTCGGCGTCGTCCGCCACCGCGAGCGCGAGTTCGTCATGGCCGACATTCCCGGCCTGATCGAGGGCGCCGCCGAGGGCGCCGGCATCGGCGACCGCTTCCTGGGCCATGTCGAGCGCACGCGCGTCCTTCTCCACCTCGTCGACGCCGGTGCCGAGGATGTCGTGGACGCGTGGCGCACCGTCCGCGGCGAGCTCCAAGCCTATGGCGCCGGCCTCGCCGAGAAGCCGGAGCTGACCGCGCTCGCCAAGGCCGACACGCTCGACGACGAATTGCTCGAAGCGCTCGCCGACGAGGTCGAGGCCGAAGCCGGGATCCGGCCGCTGATCGTCTCCGCCGCGACCGGCGCCGGCGTCGACGCGGTGCTCGACGCGCTGCTGCGGCATCTTGGGGAAGCGAAAAAAGCGCCCGCGGCCCCGGAAGAGACCGATACATGGTCGCCGCTGTAAGTTCCTCCCCGGCGCGGGGAGGGGGACCATGCGTAGCATGGTGGACGGGCGGCGGTGAAACCGGCGCCGATGGCGCCGGCCCCTCCACCGCACTTCCTGCGGTCCCTCTCACCGTGCCGGGGACGAGTTACATGACCCCCCGCAAGACGCGCACCCTCGCCGTCACCGGCGGCACCGGCTTCGTCGGCGCGCATTTGCTCCGGATCGCGGTCGAAAGCGGCTATGAGGTGCGCGCGCTGACCCGCGGCTGGAAGCCGCCCGAGGAGGGGATCGACTGGGTCGACGGCGCCCTCGACCGGCCCGAGAGCCTGGCCAAGCTCTGCGCCGGCGCGGACGCGTCGGTCCACGTCGCCGGCGCGATCAACGCCGCCGACCGGGCCGGCTTCGAGCGGGTCAACGTCGCGGGCACCGCCGCCATGATCGACGCCGCGCGGCGGGCGAAGATCCGACGCTTCGTCCACATCTCCTCCCTCGCAGCCCGCGAGCCCAGGCTCTCCGATTACGGCTGGTCGAAGGCGAAATCGGAGCGGCTGGTCGCGGCTTCCGGGCTCGACTGGACGATCGTCCGTCCGCCCGCCGTCTACGGGCCGGGCGACCGCGAGACGCTCGATCTGTTCAAGATGGCGCGGCGCGGCATCGTCGCCCTCCCCCCGCGCGGCCGCTTTTCGCTGCTCCACGTCGAGGACCTTTGCCGGCTCATCCTCGCCGTCCTCGACGAGCCGGATACGATCGGTGAAACCTACGAGCCCGACGACGGCCGCCAAGGCGGCTGGGAGCATCGCCATTTCGCCCGCACCCTCGGCCGCCTCTACGGCCGGCGCGCCGCCACTTTGTCGATGCCGCGGCCGCTGCTCCGCGCCGCCTCCCGCCTCGACCGCCTGCTGCGCCGCGGCGGCGCCAAGCTGACCGCCGACCGGGTGAGCTATTTCTGCCACCCCGATTGGGTCGCCGCCGCCGAGCGGCAGCCGCCGCCGGCTCTATGGGTCCCGCAAATCCGCACTCCGACCGGGCTCAAGGAGACCGCCGACTGGTACCGCGCCCAGGGCTGGCTCAGATAGGCCCGGCCAGGGCCTGCCAGGCGAAGGCCGCGGCGCTGGCGACGAGGCCGGCGAGGAAGATGCGATAGGCCCAGGCGAGCATCCGGTACTTCTTGTGCCGGAGCACCGAGCCGTTCTGGTAGATGTCGCGCGCCATCGTCCGGTAGATGCTGTCGTCGGTCGCGAGCCTCTCGGTCACCCGCTCGACATATTCGTCCTCGCCGAGATCGGTGAAGGAGCCGAAGAAGAGCAGGTTGAGCCGCTTCTTCCGCCTCGGCGCGACGGCCGGCAGCACCGCCATCACCGCACACACCGCCGACAGGAAAGCGAAGCCGCCGAGCAGCAGCAGCGGCAGCGGCGCCTCGGCACCGCGCGACTGGCCGACGGCGATGGTGAAGATGACGAAGGTGGCGCCCATCAGGATGCTGGCCTTGTGGTCGGCCATGGCGGAGAGCTGGATATGGGCCAGCTGCGTCGTGCGCATCATGTGGATGGCGTTGGGCGAATATTGCGGCGCCGGCTCGTTCTCGCTCACTTCCACGGCCTGTCCTCCCGGACAGGTTGTGGCACGCTCCGCTGCGGCTTGCCAAGCGCCCGCCCCTTTCCGGCCCTATTCCCTTGGCACGGAGGGGCGCGAAACCTAGAGGGCTGCGCATGACCGCAAGAGACGACACCTATTCGAAGGTCGCCGAGCTGATCGAGCCGTTCAACAAGAAGGGCGTCCCGCTCACCGACGCGACCACCTTCGCCGGCGACCTCGAATGGGACAGCCTCACCGTGATGGACTTCGTCGCCGCCATCGAGGACGAGTTCGACATATTGATCACGATGAACATGCAGGCCGAGATCGAGACCGTCGGCCAGCTCGTCGACGCCGTCGAGAAGCTGAAGCAGGGATGATGGACGCCCCCCACCGCTCGGTCCGAGCGAAGTCGAGGACCGGTCCCGAGCGAAGCCGAGGGACGACGCCGATGCAGGTCTGGGCTTCGCTCGGCACGGCGTCTCGACTTCGCTCGACGCGAACGGAGTATCATCCGCGATGACCGAAGCGGCCTCCACCCCTGACGATCCGGCCGACGAGAGCCGGCTGGGCCCCTCCCCCAGCCGCGACCTCTTCTCCAAGTTCGACCCGCTCATCGCCGAGCGTCAGGCGCTGCTCGACACCGGCGTGCGCGACCCCTTCGGCCTCGTCATGGAGCAGGTCCTCTCCCCCACCCTCGCGATCGTCAACGGCAAGGCGACGATCCTCCTCGGCACCTACAATTACATGGGCATGACCTTCGATCCGGACGTCGTCGCGGCCGGCAAGAAGGCCCTCGACGAATATGGGTCCGGGACCACCGGCAGCCGCGTCCTCAACGGCACCTATCAGGGCCACAAGGAATGCGAGGAGGCGCTGAAGGACTATTACGGCACCGCCCACGCCATGGTCTTCTCCACCGGCTACCAGGCCAATCTCGGCCTCATGTCGACGATCGCCGGCAAGGAGGATTACATCATCCTCGACGCCGACAGCCACGCCTCGATCTACGACGGCTGCGCGCTCGGCTCGGCCCAGATCGTCCGCTTCCGCCACAACAGCGTCGAAGACCTCGAGAAGCGCCTGCGCCGCCTGCCGCCCGAAGGCGGACGCCTGGTCGTCCTCGAGGGCGTCTATTCGATGCTGGGCGATATCGCGCCGCTCGCCGACATGGTCCGCGTGGCCAAGCAAGCGGGGGCGATGGTGGTCGTCGACGAGGCGCATGGCATGGGCTTCTTTGGCCCCAACGGCCGCGGCGTCTTCGAGGAAGCGGGGGTCGAGGACCAGGTCGATTTCGTCGTCGGCACCTTCTCCATGACGAGCCCGAAGGGATCGCGGACGCCGGTGTCGAGCAGGGCCTCGCGCTCGGCGATCAGCGCGTCGAACTTCGAGAAGAGGTCGCGGCCGTGGGAGGAGGAGATGGCGGTCTCGTCCGCCGGGTTCATCGGGGTCCGTGAAGCTTCGGTCATCGCACCTCCTCCCCGGAACGGGGAGGGGGACCGCCGGAACGGCGGTGGCGGGGG
>JAXDPC010000100.1:0-4072 GCA_034668525.1 Sphingomonadales bacterium | reverse complement strand
GCGCGCGCCGGCCGGATGGCGCGCGGCGGCGGCGAGCATGACGACGGCATAATCGGCCAGGGAGGTGAGGCGCATGAGCTCCAATCGGAGTGATTCGGTCCGATTGAGATGTGGGCCGTAAAGCCCCGAAAATCAACCTGCGGTGGTTGGCGAAAGCGTGTTGGCGCGGATCATTCCGGCACGCCCGTCCCCCGGACGGGCTGAGGCTTGCTTGACAAGCCTCACCGGAATGATGGTGCGGTCGAGAAGACTCGAACTTCCACGGCCTTTCGGCCACAGCGACCTCAACGCTGCGCGTCTACCAGTTCCGCCACGACCGCACGTGATGCACGCCGGAAGGCCCGGCGCCGGTAGGAGCGGGGCCTCTACCAAAGGGGTCCGGGGGGCGCAATGGGGACAGTTACTTCCCCACGCGGCAGCAGCCGGTTCGCGCAGGCATGCGAGGGAAGTAACTGTCCCCGCCTCCCTAATAGAGGAACATCGGCATGCCCTCGACGCGCATCAGGCGGGCGCGGTAGCCGGCCGCGTCGTAGAGCGCGTCGACGTCGACTGACTTGGTGGCCTGGAGCAAGGTGTCGGCGGGGACGTGATCGTAATTGCCGCTGGTCAGCGCCACCATCCGCGCCTTCTCGCCGCGCGCGAGCAGCTGCACCGCCAGCGCCCCGAAGGCGAAGCCGACCATCCGGTCCATCGCGTCGGGCTCGCCGGCGCGCATCAGATAAGCGAGCTCCTGGTTGACCACCCCGCAGCCGAGCCGCTCGGCGATGGCCGCGCCGAGCTGCTGGCCGATGCCGGCGTCGCTGCGCTGGCTGGCGGGCTTGGCGATCTCGCCATTGCCTTGCGAGCCGAGGATCCGCGCGCCTTCGGAGACGACGCACATCGCGTAATTGGCCGGGTTGCTCGACCGGTCGTCGGCGAGGAGCGGCAGCAGGAGGTCGAGATCGGCCGGCACCTCGGCGATGACGGTGCGGTCGACCTGGGCGAGGAAGCCGGCGAGCAGGGCCGTCTCGCCGCTCCTGCGGCCGAACAATTCGACCACCCCGATCCGTTCGTGGCTCTCGACGGTGGTGCGCAGCGAATTGATCGCTTCGACCGAACGGCTGACCGCGGTCGAGAAGCCGATGCAATAGTCCGTGCCGTGGACGTCATTGTCCATCGTCTTGGGAATCGAGATCACCGGCACGCCCTGGGCCGCGAGATGGGCCGAGAAGCGCAAGGTGCCGTCGCCGCCGAGCGTCACCATCGCATCGACGCCGAGCCGATCGAGGACGTGGAGGACGCGGCCCGTCCTGTCGCCGTCCTGGTGGGTGCGCGGATCGAGGCGGGAGGTGTGGAGGATGGTGCCGCCGGTGCGGTCGATGCCGCGGACGCTCTCGCGGCCGAGCGGCAGGCTGTGGGCGGCGACGCTGGCCGGATCGCCGGGGTCGATCGCCATCACCCCTTCCCAGCCGCGGCGGAAGCCGATTGTCTCCCAGCCGAGATCGTCGGCCGAGAGCGTCACCGAGCGGATGCAGGCGTTGAGCCCCGGCACGTCGCCGCCCCCGGTCAGGATGCCGATGCGCATGGCCGCCTAGCCCGGCGGGCCGAAATTGAGCACGAGGTTGCGTCCGGCGGCGGGCGGATCGACCTCGGCGCTGTTGAAGGTGGCCGACTGGCGCGGCGCCAGCTCGGTCACCGGCGGGGCGATCTGCCAGACGTGGACGGCGCGGCCGTCGCGGTCGCGAAGCTCGGCGCGGATCTGGGGCACGCGCTGCGCCTGCCCGGTCGGGTTGCTGATCCGGCCGGTGACGGTCAGGAGGACATTGCCGCTGCCGAGCCGGCGCAGCCGCCCCTCGCCGGTGATGCCGAGCGCCTCCGCCCCGCTCCCGCCCGCCACCAGCCGGTCGCCCAAGCCCGGCAGCCCGAAATAATGCACCGCGAGCGCCGCCCCGCTCATCAGCACCGCGGCGAGGACGGCGAGCAGGGTCCACATCCGCGCCGGATTGCGCCGCGGCCGGAATGGCGGCGCGGGGGCGAAGGCGTCGTAGGATTCGGGCTCCGGCGCAGGCTCGGGCGGCGGCGGCGGCGGCGCGCGGCGCTGCGGCGGCTCGGGACGCTGGACCGGCGCGACGAAGGCGGGCGCGGGCGGCAGGCCCGGCCTCGGGGCGGGAGGAGGGGCGGCCAGATCGAGCGACGGCGGTTCCTGATACCAGCTGTGGCGGCACTGGGCGCAGCGCACCTGCCGTCCGTTCGCACCGATCGCGCTGTCGGGGACCACGTAGCGCGTCTGGCAGGCGGGACAGGAAAGGATCATGTGAAGCACGGTCCCCGCGGGAAGGCCTTGGATTCTAAGCACGCATGGGCCGCGCCATGCAAGCATATGCCGGAGGCCAAGCGCCTGCTTGAAGGCCGTTGGCCGCTCGTGCGATGCAGGCCCGGCGTCCCAGTGACAGGCGGAGCGGGTTTTTGAACACGGCCGGCACCATCGTGCAGTTCGAGAATGTCGGCCTTCGCTACGGGACCGGCGCGGAGACGCTGTCCGATCTCAGCTTCTCGCTCCGCTCGGGGGGCTTTTACTTCCTCACCGGGCCCTCGGGCGCCGGCAAGACCTCGCTGCTGAAGCTGCTCTACCTCGCCCAGCGGCCGAGCCGGGGCCTGATCCGCCTGTTCGGCGAGGACATCGTCACCATGCCGAGGAAGCGCCTGCCCGGCTTCCGCCGCCGGATCGGCGTCGTCTTCCAGGACTTCCGCCTCGTCCCGCACCTCTCCGCCTTCGACAATATCGCGTTGCCGCTGCGCGTCGCCGGGGTCGAGGAGCGCGACCTGACCACGCCGGTCGCCGAGATGCTCGCCTGGGTCGGCCTCGCCGACCGCTCCAGCGCCCGCCCGGCGACCCTCTCGGGCGGCGAGCAGCAGCGCGTCGCCATCGCCCGCGCCGTCATCGCCCGGCCCGAGCTGCTCGTCGCCGACGAGCCGACCGGCAATGTCGACCCCGAGATGGCGCTGCGGCTGCTCCATCTGTTCGACGCCTTGAACAAGCTCGGCACCACCGTGGTCGTCGCCACCCACGACCTCCATCTCCTCGCCCGGATCCAGCGCGCCGAGATGCTGCGCCTCGACCGCGGCCAGCTCGCCGATCCTACGGGCGCGCTCAGGAACCCGCCGCGCAGGGCCGACGCATGAAGCTCGTCGGCGACCATTTCGGCGCCGCGGGCCGGCGGCTGCTGCCCGAGGGCCGGATCGCCGGGCCGATGCCCTGGGTGATCGCGATCATGATGTTCCTGACCGTGCTCGCCGCGGCCCTGGGGCTCGGCCTCAGGAGCGCCGCCGCGCGGCTCGACGCCAATGTCGGCCAGCGCATCACCGTCCAGCTGATCGAGGCCAATCCGGACGCGCGCGAGCGCCAGGCGCGGGCGGCCGAGGCGGTGCTGCGCGGCTTCCCGGGCGTCGTCGAGGTCCGCCGCATCGCCGACGCCGACCTCGCCGAGATGCTCGAGCCCTGGCTCGGCGCGGGCGGGCTCGAGGGCGACCTGCCGCTGCCGGCGATGATCGACGCCGACCTCACGCCCGAAGCCCACCGCCGCATCCCCGCCATCCGCACGGCCTTGTCCCGCGCCGCACCCTCCGCGCGGCTGGACGACAATGCCCAGTGGCTCGCCCCCCTCGCCCGGCTGGTGGCGGCGCTGAAATGGCTCTCGGCCGGGCTCGTCCTGCTGATGGTCGGCGCCACCGCGGCGACGGTGGTGCTCGCCGCCCGCGCCGCGCTCGACACCCACCGGAGCACGATCGAGGTCCTCCATCTGATGGGCGCCACCGACCTGCAGGTGGCGCGCCTGTTCCAGCGGCGGATCGCGCTCGACGCCTTGTTCGGCAGCCTCGTCGGGCTGGTCGCGGCGTTCGGAGTGCTGGTGCTGATCGGCGAGCGGGTGCGCGCGCTCGGATCGGAGCTGCTCGGCGCGGCCGAGCTTCCCGCTTCCGCCTGGGTGATCCTGCTGCTGCTGCCGGCGGCCGGCGTCGGCCTCGCGATGCTGGTTGCCCGCTGGACGATCCTGCGGGCATTGGGGCGGCTCCTATGATCCGCTTCACCGTCCGC
>JAXDPC010000099.1:0-11493 GCA_034668525.1 Sphingomonadales bacterium | reverse complement strand
AATATGGCGACGCCGCCGAGCAGCAGCGCCCAGGCGACGATGGTCGCGCTGCCGAGCATCGCCTCGATCCGGTCGATCAGCAGCAGGCCGAGCACCGCCGAGGGCAGGAAGGCGACGAGGATGTTGCGGACGAAACGCAGCGATTCGGGCTGGAGCCGGAGAAGGCCCACGGCGACCGCCCAGAAGGTCCGCCAGTAGAGGACGATCACGGCGAGGATGGCGCCGAGCTGGATGATGACGTTGAAGACCGCCCATTGCGCCGCGTCGTAGCCGAGCAGCTCGGCGGCGAGGATCAGATGCCCCGTCGAGGAGACCGGGATGAACTCGGTGACGCCCTCGACGATGCCGAGCAGGATGATGGTGAGCAGCGTCGAGTCCATGTCGGATAGCGGCGCTGGCGTCAGTAGGGAGACTTGGCGGCGAAGCGGCCGGAGCGGCGGTAGGCGGTGAGCCAGCCCTCGGCGATCGCGGCGAGCGGGGAGGGCGAGACGCCGAACGCCTCGAAGCCGGCGGCGCCTTCGGAGACGACATTGTCGCGCTGCATCATCAGCCACTGGTCGCCGGTGATCGGCGCGCCGGGCAGCCAGCCGGCGGCGCGGGCGAACAAGCCTGCGACAGGATCCGGGATCGGCGTGACCGGCTTGGAGCCGCGGCCGGTGGCCTCGGCGATCCAGCGGTTGAGCTCGAGCATGGTCATCACCTGCGGCCCGCCGAGCTCGTAGGTCCTGCCGCCATGGCTCCTGGGGTCGATCGCGGCGAGCGCGATCGCGCGGCCGAGGTCGGCGACATGGACCGGCTGCAGCCGCCAGCTTCCGCGGATCACCGGCACCACCGGCAGCAGCCGCGCCATCGCCGCGAAGCGATTGACGAAATGGTCCTCCTGGCCGAACGCCACGGACGGGCGAATGAGCGTCGCGGACGGGAAAGCGGCGCGGACCGCGGCCTCGCCCTCGCCCTTGGAGCGCCCGTAGCGGGATTCGCTCTCCGGATCGGCGCCGATCGCCGAGACGTGGACGAGCGCCTCGGCGCCCGTCGCCGCGGCGGCTTCGGCGACGTGCTTCGCGCCCTCGCGGTGGATCGCGTCGAAATCCCCTTTGAGGATGCCGACGAGGTTGACCACCGCGTCGCTGCCTTGGACCGCGCGGGCGACCGTCCCGGGATCGGTGACGTCGGCGGCGGCGAACTGGAGCTGGCCGAGCCCGGCCAGCGGCTTCAGGAAGAAGGCGCGGCGCGGGTCGCGCTCGACCACCCGGACCCGCTGGCCGCGGGCGAACAAAGCCTGCACGACGTAGCGGCCGACGAAGCCGCCGCCGCCGATCACCGTCACCAGCCTGTCCGTCTTCCGTGCCATGCCGAGCCTTGCGAAAACCGGGCCCCCATTGCCCGCTCGGCCCTTCATTGACAAGCGCTTGCGGCCCCCCTAGTTCGCGCCGCCTACCGCATTGTTCTCCTCTTGGGCCCAGGTGGCGGAATTGGTAGACGCACCAGCTTCAGGTGCTGGCGCTCGCAAGGGCGTGGAGGTTCGAGTCCTCTCCTGGGCACCATATTCTCCGTCCGGACGGACCCCGGCCCGAGGCGCTCGTCAGCGCCGCCGGGTTCCGCCGATGCGGAGCGTATAGGCGCCGGTCTCGCCCGAGCCGAACGAGCTCACCCGCACGATATAGTCGCCCGCTTCCTCGGCCTCGAAGCCGAGCAGGGCGTTGGTGCCCGGCCCGGTATCGTCGTCGCCTTCGATCCCGGAGCCGCCGCGGTCGGCCGCCGGCAGGATCTGGACCATCGGATCGAGCGCGGTCGAATCGGCGCGGACGAGGATCTGCTCGCCGGCGCGGAGGCTGACTTGATAATCGTCGAAATGATGGCCGTCATTGTCGGCGTCAGCGGTCGTCAGCTCGCCCTCGAATACTCGCCAGCGCGTGCTGGCGGTGCTGTTATGGGCGGTGATCGGCGCCGGCAGCGGCGCCAGCTCCTCGCCGCGCAGGCTGTAGCGCCCCGCGCCGTCCGGATCGAAGCTCAGCACGCGCACGACATAGGTGCCGTCGGCCGGCGGCGAGAAGGCGAGGCGCGAGTTGAGGCTCTCGCCGCTGTCGTCATTCTCGGCCAGGGCCTCGTCCAGCGCCCCGTCGCGATAGATTCGCACGATCGGGTCGAACGCTTCGGAATCGAGCGAGATGCGCACCCTTTGCCCGCCGCGGAGCTGCACGCGATAGTCGTCGTAGCGCGATTCCTCGTCGCTCGGCCGCGGGTCGCTGGCGGTGAGCTCGCCCTCGGTCGCGCGGCCGTCGACGATCCAGATCGGGCCCTGCGCCGATGCGGCCGACGCCGCCCCCGCCAGCGCGGCGGTCGCCGCAAGCAATATCGCTTTCATGAATGCCCCTTTCGTTCCGAAACCGGCACGATCCTAGCGGGGCGCGGGCGCGTGCGCCAGCGCTGTCAGAAGCTCTCTTCCTCGTAGATGCGGCTGAGGTCGCCGCCCCATTCGCCGCGCCAGCGCTCGAGCAGGCGCTCGGCCGGCGTGCGCCCCGCGCCGAGGATCTCGCGCAGCGGATCGAGGAAGCCGCTCTCGCTGTCGCCCGCGGCGTTGAGCCGGTTGCGCGCGACGAGGCCGGCGCCGGCGATGGCGAGGATCCGCGCTCCCAGCGCCGCCAGCGGCTCGCCGTCCGGAGTCACCGCCGCCAGGCCGAGCCTCGGCACCTCGTCGCGCAGCCTTTGCCGTTCCTCCATGCTCCAGTCCTTGACCTCGTCCCAGGCGGCGTCGAGCGCGCCCTGGTCGTAGAGCAGCCCGACCCAGAAAGCGGGCAGCGCGCAGATCCTGCTCCACGGCCCGCCGTCGGCGCCGCGCATCTCGAGGAAGCTCTTGAGGCGGACTTCGGGGAAGGCGGTCGAGAGATGGTCGGTCCAGTCCGAGAGGCGCGGCTTCTCGCCGGGCAGCGCGGGGAGCTCGCCCTTCAGGAAATCGCGGAAGGACTGGCCGGCGGCGTCGACATAGCGGCCGTCGCGGAAGACGAAATACATCGGCACGTCGAGCGCGTAGTCGAGATAGCGCTCGTAGCCGAAGCCGTCCTCGAAGACGAAGGGCAGCATCCCGGTCCGGGCCGGATCGGTGTCGGACCAGATGTGGCTGCGGAAGGAGAGGAAGCCGTTCGGCCGCCCCTCGGTGAAGGGCGAATTGGCGAAGAGCGCGGTGGCGAGCGGCTGCAGCGCGAGGCCGACGCGGAACTTCTGCGCCATGTCCGCCTCGGAGGCATAATCGAGGTTCACCTGGATGGTGCAGGTCCTGAGCATCATGTCGAGGCCGAGGCTGCCGACCCGCGGCATGTGGCGCAGCATGATCGCGTAGCGGCCCTTGGGCATGACCGGCAGGTCGGCGCGCGCCTTGTCGGGCCACATGCCGAGGCCGAGGAAGCCGACCCCGAACCGCTCGCCGACCTCCTTCACCTGCCGCAGGTGCCGGCCCGCCTCGGCGCAAGTGTCGTGGAGGTGCTCGAGCGCGGCGCCGGACAGCTCGAGCTGGCCGGCCGGCTCGAGGCTGATCGCGCCGTCCTTGCCGGTCAGCGCGATGACGTTGCCGCCCTCCTCGACCGGCTCCCAGCCATATTCGGTCATCGCCATCAGCAGGTCGCGGATGCCGCCGGGCTCGTCGTAGGAGGGCGCGCGGTGGTCGGAGCGGCGATAGACGAACTTCTCGTGCTCGGTGCCGATCCGCCAGTTCTCCAGCGGCTTCTCGCCCCTGGCGAAAGGCCGGAGCAGGTCGTCGCGGCTCTCGATCGGCGGATCGAAGCGGTCGTTTTCGGCACGGGTCGTCATCGCCGCCCCTTAGTCGCGGGCGGCGCGTGCCGCCAGCCATAGTTCCTCCCCACGCGCTAGGCTCGCGGCGAGGAACTCCAGTCGCCCGCGCCGGCCATCCAGAGGGCGAGCGCCGCCACCGCGGCGGTGTCGGCGCGCAGGATGCGCGGGCCGAGCGAGACGGGTTTCGCCCGCGGCAGCGCGCGGATCGCGGCCCGCTCCTCGTCGGTGAAGCCGCCCTCGGGGCCGATCAGCAGCGCCGCCGGTCCCGGCGCCAGCGCGGCAAGGAGCGGCTCGCCGCCGGCTTCGTCGGCGAAAAAGAGCGTTCGCTCGGCGGGCCAGTCGCGGAGCAGGGCGCCCAGCTTCACCGGGTCGGCGAGCTCGGGCAGCGCCGTCCGCTCGCATTGCTCGGCCGCCTCGATGGCGTGGGCCCGCAGGCGCTCCAGGTTGAGCCGCTCGACGATCGTGCGCGCGGTCAGCACCGGCACCAGCCGCGCCGCGCCGAGCTCGGTCGCCTTCTCGACGAGCCAGTCGATCCGCCCCCGCTTGATCGGCGCGAACAGCAGCCAGAGGTCGGGCACCGCCTCGCGCGCCCGCAGGTGCCGGACGATCCGCAGCGTCGTCCGCTTGCGCCCGGCTTCGCCGATCTCGGCGAGCCATTCGCCGGTGCGGTCGTCGAACAGCTTGACCTGCGCGCCGGCGCCGAGGCGCAGGACGTTGGCGAGGTAGTTGGCGGGCGGGCCTTCGAGCGTCAGAGCTGCGTCGGCTGCGAGGCTCGCGTCCACATAGAGCCGGGGCAGGCTGGATGGGGGCCAGGCAGGCGTAGCGGGCATCGTCACGCCCTAACCGTTCGCGGCGCGCGAAGTCGAGACGCCTGGTCGAGCGAAGCCGAGACCTTCCGGCCTCGGCTTCGCTCGGCACGGGTCCTCGACTTCGCTCGGAGCGAACGGCAATGGGGTCGCGTGAAGCCTGAACCGATCCTCGACGACCATATCGTCCCGGACAGCGAGCGGCGCGGGCTGATCGGCGCCCTGCCGCGGCCGCTGCGGCCCTATGCGTCACTGATCCGGCTCGACCGGCCGATCGGCGCCTGGCTGCTCTACTGGCCCTGCGCGTGGAGCGTGGCGCTGGCGGGGCCGGCGCGCGGCGAGTGGGCCTTGCTGCTCTGGCTCGCGCTCGGCGCCTGGGCGATGCGCAGCGCCGGCTGCGTCTGGAACGACGTGGTCGACCGCGACCTCGACGCGAAGGTGGAGCGGACGCGGCTCCGCCCGCTCGCCAGCGGCCGCGTCTCCCTCTCCGGCGCGCTGGCGCTGCTCGCCGCCATGTGCCTGATCGGTCTCGCCGTCCTCCTCCGGCTCGACCGGGCCGCGCAGATCGTCGCCGTCGCCAGCCTCGCGCCGGTCGCAATCTATCCGTTCATGAAGAGGATCACGTGGTGGCCCCAAGCCTGGCTCGGCCTGGTTTTCTCCTGGGGCGCCCTGGTCGGCTGGCCGGCGGTGACGGGCCGGATCGAACTGCCCGCTCTCCTTCTTTACGCCGGCGCCATCTTCTGGGTGGTCGGCTACGACACGATCTACGCCCTCCAGGACAAGGAGGACGATGCGCTGGTCGGCGTGAAGTCCTCGGCGCTGGCGCTGGGACCGAGGGCCCGGCCCGGCATCGGCATCTGCTATGTGCTGGCCCTGATTCTGTGGGCGGCCGCCTTTCACGTCCTGCGGCCGGAGGCGCTGGCGCTGGCCGCCCTGCTGCCCGCGGCGATCCATCTCTTCTGGCAGGTCGCCGCGCTGAGGCCGGAAGACGGTGCCGACGCGCTCGCCAAGTTCCGCTCCAACCGCTTCGCGGGCTTCGTCATGTTCCTCGCCTGCCTCGTCGTCGGCAATGCCTGACGCATTGCATTTACGGCGGGCGGCCTTAAGCGGCGCAGCATGCTGACAGTGGAACAGGCCGAGGCGCGCGCCGCCGCTCTCGTCGAGGCCGCGCGCAAGGCCGGCGCCGACGCGGCGGACGTGATCTACGGCGGTGAAGCCTCCACCGGAATCCAGGTCCGCTTGGGCGAGCTCGAGGACGTGTCGCGCTCGGAAGGGGAAGAGATCGGGCTTCGCTTCTTCCTCGGCAGCCGCTCGGCGACGGTCGCCTCGTCGGACCTTTCCGAGGAGGCGATGCGGGCGCTGGTCGAGCGCGCGGCGGCGATGGCCCGCGAGGCGCCGGAGGATCCCTATGCCGGCCTGGCTCCCGGGGACAGGCTGCTGCGCGGGCCCGGCGCCGACGTCGACGGCGACGACGGTGCGGATCCGCCCCCGGTCGAATTGAAGCGCCTCGCGCTGGCGATCGAGGACGCCGCCCGGAGCGTGGAGGGCGTTACCAACAGTGAAGGCGCCGGCGTGAGCGCGGGCCGCAGCGTCGTCGCGCTCGCCACCAGCCACGGCTTCTGCCGCGGCTATGCGACGACCGGCTATGGCGGGATGGCGAGCGTCATCGCCGGGACCGGGGCCGGGATGCAGCGCGATCACGCCTATCAAAACGTTCGTCACTTCGCCGATCTCGAGACCCCGGAATCGATCGGGCGCCGGGCGGGCGAGCGCGCCGTGAGGCGGCTGAACCCGGCCCGGCTCGCCAGCGGCCGAATGACCGTCGTCTTCGATCCGCGCGCCGGAGCGAGCCTCGTCAGCCATCTCACCGGCGCGATCACCGGCTCGGCGATCGCGCGCAAGACCAGCTTCCTGCTCGGCCGCGAAGGGGAAGCGATCTTCGGCCCCGGCGTGACCGTCCGCGACGACCCGCACCGGCCCCGCGGGCTCGCCTCCAAGCCCTTCGACGGGGAGGGGCTGCCGACCCGCCCCACCGACATCGTGTCCGCCGGCATCCTCACCGGCTGGCTGCTCGACAGCGCCTCGGCGCGCCAGCTCGGCCGCGAGCCGACCGGCCATGCGACCCGCGCCTCGGGAGCGCCGGGGGTGGGCGCGACCAACGTCCATATGGAACCGGGGACGCTCTCGCCCGCGGAGCTGATCGCGGACGTCAAGCGCGGCCTCTACGTCACCGAGCTGATCGGGCAGGGGGTGAATCCCGTTACCGGCGATTACAGCCGCGGCGCCTCCGGCTTCATCATCGAGAATGGCGAGATCGCCGCGCCGGTCGCGGAGATCACGATCGCCGGCAATCTGGTCGACATGTTCCGCGAGCTCGCGCCGGCCAGCGATCTGGAGCATCGGCGGGCGGTGAACGTTCCCACATTGCGGGTGGAAGGGATGATGATCGCCGGTGCTTGAGGAGGTCGCGAGGATCACGCAGGAGGCCGGGCGCATCGCGGCCGGTCGCTGCGGCACCGATTATCGTCGCTGGGAGAAGAAGCCCGGCGAGATCGTCTGCGAGATCGATCTCGCCGTCGACGCTTATCTGCGCGAGCATCTGGGCGCGCTCGATCCGGAGGCGGGCTGGCTGTCGGAGGAGACGCTCGACGCGTCTGACCGCTACGAGCGCCGCCGGACCTGGGTGGTCGATCCGATCGACGGCACCCGCGACTATGTCCGCGGACGCCCCGGCTGGTCGGTGTCGGTGGCCTTGGTCGAAGACCGGGTGCCGGTGATCGGCGTGCTCTCGGCGCCCGCGCGAAATGAATTGTGGACGGCGCAGCGCGGCGGCGGCGCCCGGCGCAACGGCGAGCGGCTCCGGGCGAGCGCACGCACCGCTCTCGCCGGGGCGCGAGTCCCCTCCGAGCGGCTCCCCGCCGCCGACGCCGATCTGGTGGCGGTCGCCAAGCCCAATTCGATCGCGCTCCGGATCGCCTTGGTCGGGGCCGGGGAGGCCGATCTGGTGGCGACCCTGAAATGGGGCTTCGAGTGGGACATCGCCGCCGCCGCCCTGATCGCGGAGGAGGCCGGGGCCAGGGTCACCGGCGCCCTCGGCCAGCCGCTCGCCTTCAACACCGCGTCCGGCGAGGCCTTCGGCGTCCTCGCCGCCGCTCCGGGCATCCATGCCGCCGCGGTCGAGCGGCTGAGAGCGCGGGCGCTGGAGGTTGTCGGCTAAAAGGAGTAGAGTCGCGGCGGGGAGACGGCGGATGACCCATCTCGGCTGGCTTGCTGCGGCTTTGACCCTCGGCGTGGCGAGCGCCGCTCCGGCCTTGCCGGAGACGCCCCAGGCCCCGCCCGCCGCGGCGCCGGTCAGCGAGACGCTCGGGCTCGACATCATCCAGAACCACCGGATGACGGTACCGGTCACGATCGGCGCCGGCGGCCCCTATCGCTTCATCGTCGACACCGGCTCGGAACGGACGGTGATCTCCCGCGAGGTCGCCGGCCGGCTCGGCCTCGGCCCCGGCCGGCCGGTGCAGATGCACAGCATGACCGAGGTCAGCCGCGTCGAGACCGCCCTGGTGCCGGCGCTTCAGGTCGGCCGGCGGATCGTCAGCAACATCCACGCGCCGACGCTGGCGGAGGCGACGCTCGGCGCCGACGGCCTGCTCGGCGTCGACAGCCTCGTCTCGCAGCGCGTCGACCTCGACTTCCGCAGCAACGAGATGACCGTGACTCCGTCCCGCGCCCGCGAGGCGCGCTGGACCGGCGACACCATCGTCGTCACCGGCCGCAGCCGTTTCGGCCGCCTGATCCTGGTCGACGCGTCGTTCGACGGCGAGCGGATCTGGGTGATCATCGACACCGGCTCGCAGATCAGCATCGCCAACGAGGCGCTCCGGCGGCGCCTGGAGCGGCGCGGCCGCCTGGGACCGACGGCGCCGGTGCAGGTGGTCAGCGTCACCGGCGGGACGATCATGGTCGATTACGGGGTCGCCCGGCGCGTCCGCATCGGCGGACTGGAGATTTTGGGAATGCCGGTCGGGTTCGGCGACGTCGAGCCCTTCCGCAAGCTCGAGCTGCTGCAGCGGCCCGCGATCCTGCTGGGGATGGACGCGCTGCAGCTGTTCGAGCGCGTCTCGCTCGATTTCGCCACCCGCGAGGTGCGGCTGCAGCTTCCCGAAGGCTAGGCGACCCGCGGCACCCCGAGGCGCGGGATGTCGATCGCCGGGCAGCGGTCCATCACCACCTCGAGCCCGGCGGCTTCGGCGCGGGCGGCTGCCTCCTCGTTGATCACCCCGATCTGGAGCCAGACCGATCTGGCGCCGGCCGCGATCGCCTCGTCCACCGCCTCGCCGGCGGCGATCGGGCGGCGGAAGATGTCGACCATGTCGATCGGCTCCCCGATCTCGGCGAGGGCGCCGCGCACCTCGCGGCCGTGGATGCTCTGGCCGGCGAGCTGGGGATTGACCGGCGTCACATCGTAGCCGTGCTCGAGAAGCACTCGCATCACGCCCCAGCTCGGCCGGTCCGGGCGGTCCGACGCGCCGACCAGCGCGATGGTGCGGGTCTCGGCGAGGAGCCGGCGGATGTCGTCGGGGCCGGTAAGGGGCATGGGGTCAGAACATTCGAGCGGCGCTGCGGTTCACCTGTTCGAGCATCCGCTCGGCGATGGCGCGGAAAATCTCCGCCTCGGGACCGTCCCCCGCGGCGGGCGGCACGCCCGCGTCGGAGGCGCGGCGGATCGGCAGCGTCAGCGGAATGCGGCCGAGGAAGGGGATCGACATCACCTTCGCCGCCGCCTCCGCGCCGCCGGCCCCGAACGGATCCGAGACCTCGCCGCAATGGGGGCATTCGTAGCCCGCCATGTTCTCGACGAGGCCGATCACCGGCACGTCCATCTTGCGGAACAGATCGATCGCCCTGGTGGCGTCGATCAGGGCAAGGTCCTGCGGCGTCGAGACGATCACCGCCCCCGCCGGCTTCCATTTCTGCATCAAGGTCATCTGCACGTCGCCGGTGCCGGGGGGGAGGTCCACGACCAGGATCTCGGCGTCGCCCCAGTCGCCCTCCATCAGCTGGCCGAGCGCGCTCCCCGTCATCGGTCCGCGCCAGGCGACCGCGGTGCCGGGCTCGATCAGCTGGCCGATCGAGAGCATCCTGACCCCCCAGGCGCGGACCGGGACGATCCGGCGGTCGGCGAGCTCGGGGCGATCGCTGTTGCCCATGATCCTGGGCTGCGACGGCCCGTAGATGTCCGCGTCGATCAGCCCGACCTTGCGGCCCAACCGCCCGAGGGCGACCGCGATATTGGCCGAGACCGTGGACTTGCCGACGCCGCCCTTGCCGCTGCCGACGGCGATGACGGTGCGCTGCGGCTTCTCGGCGTGCATCGCGATGCGCACCTCGACGTCGGGGAGGGCGGCGCGAATCTCGCGCTCGAGCGCGGAGCGGGCGGCGGCGTCGAGGCCGGTGACGTCGAGCACCATGCTGGCGACGCCGTCGCGCAGCCGCGGCGCGGAGACGCGCCCGGCCAGATCGCCCAATGCGCTCAGCAGCTTGGCCGTATCTTCGTCCATTTCCGGGCCGCGATAGGCAAAGCGAGGCGGCTTGGCACTGTTTTTCCGCCCGAGCCGTTCCTATAAGTGCGCCATGTTAACGAAATTCAGGTGGGGCAGGCGTCTCCTCGCAGTGTTGAGCGGCAATCGGGGCGGGCCCTGGGGCGGAGGCGGCCCCGGTTCCGGCGGTGATGGCGATGGGGGCGACGGCGGCGGAGACGGCGGCGGCGGGCCGCGCAATCCCTGGGGCCAGCCGCCGCGCGGCGGCCGGCCGGGCCGCGGCGGCGGCAGCGCCTCGCTCGACGATTTCCTTCGCCGCAGCCGCGAAAGGTTTGGCGGCCGCTTCCCGCAGGACGGGCGGCCCTACTGGCTCTACGGCCTGATCGCCTTCCTTCTGCTCTGGGTGATGTTCACCAGCGTCCACCGGATCGGGGCGCGTGAGCGGGGCGTGGTGACGATCTTCGGGCGCTATTGGGCGACCCTGCAGCCCGGCATCGGCTTTTCCTGGCCGGCGCCGATCGGGGGCGTGCAGAAGGTGGACGTGGGGCGGATGCGGGAGTTTACCATACCGCGCACTGCAGGGGAGAATCTGATCCTGACCGGCGACCAGAACGTGATCGACATGGCTTATACGGTGCGCTGGAACATCAGCGACCCGCAGCTCTACCTGTTCCAGATCGCCGAGGTCGAGGAGACCATCGCCGAAGTGGCCGAGAGCGCGGTGCGCGCCGTCGTCGCCCGGATGACGCTCGACGAGGCGATCGGCGCCGGCCGCAGCGAGATCGAGCAAAGGGTCCAGCAGTCGATGCAGCAATTGCTCAACGACTATCGCGCCGGCGTCGCCGTCCAGGGCGTCGCCATCAACCAGTCGGCCGCGCCCGACGCGGTCAACGAGGCGTTCCTCGAAGTCTCCGCCGCCCAGCAGCAGGCGCAGAGCTACATCAACGACGCGCGCTCCTACGCCCTGCAGATCACCGCCCGCGCGCAGGGCGAGGCGGCGGCGTTCGACAAGGTCTACGGCCAGTACCGGCTCGCCCCCGAGGTGACGCGGCGGCGCATGTATTACGAGACGATGGAGCGGATCCTCTCGCGCACCGATTCGACCATCGTCGAGACGCCCGGCGTGACGCCCTATCTGGCCCTGCCGGGCATCGAACGGGGCGCCCGCCCGCAGCAGCCGGGCCAGGCACAGCCGCCCGCGCAGCCCCAGCCCCAGCAGGGAGGCCGCTGATGGGCCGCGTCGCGCGCACTCCGATCGCGATCGGCGTCGTCGCCATCCTGCTGCTGATCCTGATCGGCAGCACCGTCCCGATCGTGCCCGAGACCACGCAGGCGGTGATCGTCCGCTTCGGCGAGCCGCA
>JAXDPC010000098.1:0-11958 GCA_034668525.1 Sphingomonadales bacterium | reverse complement strand
TCGGCGATCTCGGCTACACGATCAATCCGAATTACGGGCCGATCGTCGATACCGGCTACGCCTTCGCCTGATCGTCAGGGACAGTCACTCGTGACTGTCCCCGATTAGCACCGGCCGGGCCTCCTCGCGGAGGTCTGGCCGGATCCGTTTCAGCCGCGGCCGAGCCTGCGCTCGACCTTGGCCAGCGCCCGCTGCACCACCGACTTGGCGAGATTGCCGCGCGGGAAGGGCCGCGGCGGCGCCGGCTTCAGCCCGATACGGCGCAGGCGGCTGTTGAAGCGGTGCGCGTCCTCCTGATGGAAGCTCCACAAGGAGCGCCAGGTCAGCGACAGCGACACCGACACCTCGCCGTGCGTCTTCACCCAATGCGGCGCCAGGATCGGCACGTAGATGCCCTCGCCCGGCCCGATGTGGATCTCGCGTCCGCGCGCGGCGAACTCGTCGCGCCAGGGCAGGTTGCGGGGGCCGCCGTCATAATAAAGCTCGCGGAAGCGCTGCGTGACGATCTCCGCATCGCTCGCGGGGAACAGTGTCATCGTCTTGGTGCCGCGGATCTGGAACAGGATATTGTATTCGGGATCGAAATGGAGCGGCGTGACCGCTTGCGGAGACGAGATGAAGATGAATGCGACCGGCTTCATCATCTCGCCGGTGACCGGCTCGATCCGCGGCTTGAGCTCGCCCAGCACGTCGTGGAGCAGGTCGCGGTACGCGGGGTCCTGCTGGACCTGCTTGAGCAGCACCCACGAGCCGCATTCCGCGATGCGAGCGATGGTGTCGTGCACGCTGAGGCCATTGGACGGCGTGTCGGCGTAGGAGATGCCGAGCGGCAGATCGGTCGCCGCATTATGCTCCAGGTCCTGCGGCCGGATCCGCTCCGCCAGCCGCCCCAGCGCCTCGATCTCGAGCAGAGGATGGCCGACGAGCGCGTGGGCGAGCCGGGCCGGCCGGTCCGGGTAAGCCTCCCCAAAGCCCCGCGCCGCCTCCTCGCCGAACACCCGCAATGCTCTCGCTCCTTAGGGACAATCACTCGTGACTGTCCCCGATTAGCCGCGGACCGTGAAGGTTCGGCTAACGGGCGCCAAGGGACAGTCATTAGTGACTGTCCCCGGATTAGCCGAACCTTCGGCTTCCAGCTTGACCCTTCGCGTCTCCGCGCCTCCGCGTGAACCCATTCACTGACGCTTCCTCCCTCCGTGCGGGACGACAGGCGCGCAAGACCGCGCTACAAGCGCGGCGTGAGCAGGGTCCGCCCCACCCTCCGGCATCTCGCCGCCATCGCCGCCGCGCTGGCGTTCGTCGCTTTCATCGCCTGGACCTACGGGCCCGACGACCCGTCCGCCGGCGCGCCCAATCTCATCTTCTTCCTCGCGCTGATGCTGATCGCGGAGCTGCCGGCCTTATCGTGGCGGCGGCGCGGCGCGGGGGCGACCGGGACGCTGGCGGCGGCGCTGGTCGGGCCGCTGCTGCTGTTCGGGGGCTGGCTCGGCTTCTCGGCCTGGCAGTATCGCGATGCCGGCGGCGACCTGCAGGGGATCGAGCAGGTGATGATGATCGTCGTGCTGGTGCCGATCCTGGTCACGGGCGCGCTCGTCGCGGCGCTCTCCGTGGCGCTGGTCGAGCCCGACGAGCCGATCGGCTGAGGACGAGGCGTCAGCCGCAGACCGGGGGGGCCAAGCCGTTCCCGCCGCGCGCGGCGGAACCGACCATGAGCAGCAGCGCCGACAAGATCGTCGATCACGCCCATGACGTCGTCGCCGTCGGCGCGGGCGGGCCGGGCCTGCGCGCGACGATGGCGGCGGAGATGGGGCTGGGCAGGTCCCCGCATCGCCATGCCCCTGCTCGCCGCCCGGGCGCGGCCGCGCGCGCCTCGCGCGGTCTTGCGCCCGCTTGTTCCTTCGGCGCCTAGGGCAGGGTAGATATCGGCGGGAAGAAGGGAGGCCAGCCGTGGGATCGAGAAAAGAGCGGCCGCTGTTGCAGGCGGCGGATCTCAAGTTCCGCCGCCGATTGGCCTGGATCGGGGCAGGCATCGTCGCCGTCCTGCCGCTGCTGATCGCCCCCGGCATCCTGGGATGGGTCTCCTCGAGCGGGCCGCAATTCGAGATATACAAGCTCGTCCTTCAATTCATCCTGATCACCGTCGGCGGCGGCGTCTTCCTCGCCCTCGTCGGTCACTTCCGCGACGTCGCGGTCCAGAAGCAGGGGAGAGCCGCGGCGATCCAGGAGCTGAATCGGGAGCTCGACACCGCCTATCGGGCCTTGAAGAAGGTCAAGCGCAGGCTTTGCGCGCATCGCCAGGAAGCGCCGGACCCGGCGGAGGCGGGGACCGCGGGCGCCGATGCGGCGGCGTCCGGCATTCCGCGCGCCGTCTTCGAGAAGGCCATGGACGATCTTCTCGAAGCCCAGATCCGGCTCGAGACGATCTGCGACCATATCGGGCAGCGCAACGACATTCTTCGCGGCCACCGCCTGGAGCGCATGCAGGGGCCGCTACGCTACGCGTCGCGTTACTATCATGACGTCTACGAGGATTTCGAAAAGGGACGGGCCGTGCTGGAAGGCGACCGCTACCTCCTCGCACACGCTTTCAACCTCACCGACTATCTGCGCAGCAGCAGGGACCCGCCGGCGCCGCGGCCCGGCGCGGTGGACGATCGGCTCGGAACCCTCAAGGACGAGCGCCTCTCGTGCCAGGCTCGCAGCGCAGCTCTTGAAGAGCTTGTCGCCGCCAGCCCCCGCGACGCTTCCGCCGGCGATGGCGGGTCGGGAAAGCTGCGTTATGCCGACGTCGCCGGCGCCTGCTTCGGGCTGCTGTCCGCGGAGCTGGCCGAGGTCAGGGCGAGCCTGCTTTCCTAGCGGCCCCCGCCGCCGCGCGACCCGGCCCCGGCGCCCCGCGCCTCTCCTCCGCGCCTCCGCGTGAACCCCGTCCCTTGCATCGCCTCGCGCGCGGGGTAGAAGCGCGTGCATCGTCCCTCCTCCGGAAGCGCCCATGGCCAGCACGCCCTCCGCCTACAAGATCGTCGACCATGAATATGACGTCGTCGTCGTCGGCGCGGGCGGGTCGGGGCTGAGGGCGACGATGGGGGCGGCGGAGAAGGGGCTGCGGACCGCCTGCATCACCAAGGTCTTCCCGACCCGCTCGCACACCGTCGCCGCCCAGGGCGGCATCGCCGCGTCGCTCGGAAACATGGGGCCGGACCATTGGACCTGGCACATGTACGACACCGTCAAGGGGTCGGACTGGCTCGGCGACCAGGACGCGATCGAATATCTCTGCCGGGAGGCGCCGGCGGCGGTCTACGAGCTCGAGCATGCCGGCGTGCCCTTCTCGCGCACCGCCGACGGCAGGATCTACCAGCGCGCCTTCGGCGGGATGATGCAGAATATGGGGGCGGGGCCGCCGGCGCAGCGGACCTGTGCGGCCGCCGACCGGACCGGCCATGCCATGCTGCACGCGCTCTACCAGCAGTCGCTGCGCTACTCGGCCGACTTCTACATCGAATATTTCGCGCTCGACCTGATCATGGACCCGGCCGGCGGCGGGTGCCGGGGGGTGGTCGCGCTCTGCCTCGAGGACGGGACTTTGCACCGCTTCCGCGCCCACGCCGTCGTGCTCGCGACCGGCGGCTACGGCCGGGCCTATTTCACCGCCACCTCGGCTCACACCTGCACCGGCGACGGCAATGCGATGGTGCTCCGCGCCGGCCTGCCGCTGCAGGATTTGGAGTTCGTCCAGTTCCACCCGACCGGCATCTACGGCGCCGGCGTGCTGATCACCGAGGGCGCCCGCGGCGAGGGCGGCTATCTCACCAATTCCGAGGGCGAGCGCTTCATGGAGCGCTACGCCCCCTCCGCCAAGGACCTCGCCAGCCGCGACGTCGTCTCGCGCTCGATGGCGATGGAGATCAGGGAAGGCCGCGGCGTCGGCCGGGAGAAGGACCATATCTACCTCCACCTCGACCATCTCGATCCGGCCGTGCTGGCGGAGAGGCTCCCCGGCATCACCGAGACCGGGAAGGTGTTCGCGGGCGTCGATTTGACCCGCCAGCCGCTGCCGGTGCTGCCCACGGTCCACTACAATATGGGCGGGATCCCGACCAATTATCACGGCGAGGTGGTGACGCTGAAGGACGGGAATCCGGACAGCGTCGTCCCGGGCCTGTTCGCGGTGGGCGAGGCCGCCTGCGTCTCCGTCCACGGCGCCAACCGCTTGGGCTCGAACAGCCTCATCGACCTGGTCGTCTTCGGGCGCGCCGCCGGCCTTCGCCTCGGCGAGCTGATCACGCCCGGGACGGCGCTGCCGCCGGCCCCGAAGGACGGCGACGAGCTCGCTTTGACCAGGCTCGACCGCTTCCGCTTCGCCAATGGCGGCAGCCCGACCGCCCGCATTCGCGAGCGCATGCAGCGCACCATGCAGACCGACTGCGCGGTGTTCCGCACCGAGGCGACGCTGGCCGAGGGCCAGGCCAGGATCGACGCCGTCTACCGCGAGATGGAGGATATCGGCACCACCGACCGCAGCCTGATCTGGAACACCGACCTGGTCGAAACGCTGGAGCTCGACAATCTGATCGCC
The DNA here is from genome assembly GCA_034668525.1 of Sphingomonadales bacterium. GTDB lineage: Bacteria > Pseudomonadota > Alphaproteobacteria > Sphingomonadales > Sphingomonadaceae > Allosphingosinicella. The sequence continues at coordinate 7,382 of JAXDPC010000098.1, read as the reverse complement.
CAGGCGGTGACGACGATGCACAGCGCCGCCAACCGCAAGGAGAGCCGCGGCGGCCACATGCACGAGGACTATCCCGAGCGCGACGACGCGGAGTGGATGAAGCACAGCATCGTCTGGTTCGAGGGCTGGGGCGGCAAGGGCGGCGGCGTCCGCATCGACTACCGCCCCGTCCACGATTACACCCTCACCGACGAGGTCGACTACATCGAGCCCAAGGCGCGGGTTTACTGAGCTCCCCGAGACCGATGCCGCCTTTCGGCGATCAGGTAACCACTTTCATTCTCGACAACTGAGCCGTTACCGCAGTGCGCTGCGCGGTGCACAGTTTCATCCTGCTGAAGGGAGGGCTGGCCTCGCTGTGACGCCGGCTGCGCTAGGGGCAGTAGATTCCAGCCACACGCCGCCCCTCGTTCCGAGAGAGACGTGCATGGCTCACGCACATCAGGCCGCCTTCCGATAGCGATCGACGCGGATTTCGCCCTCTCGTGCACGAGCTTGTGCCAGTTCGTGGGCCGACTGCATCCGGAGCAAAGTGTCGGCCCGCACGCCGAATGCCTTCTCGAAGCGGATCGCCATGTCGGCTGACAAGCCGGCCCGGCTGTTGAGGAGCGCACTCATCGCCTGGCGGGTCACTCCGAGGTGGCGGGCAGCGTCCGTGACACTGAGGCCATGAGACTCAAGGATCTCGGTACGCAGCCATTCGCCGGGATGAACGGCAAAGGCGGAAGCGATGCGGATGGCCATCAGTGATAATCCTCCAGGTCCAGGTCGACGACCGCGCCTTCGGCGGTGACGGAAAAGGTCATCCGCCAGTTCTTCGTGACCGTGAGCGACCAAGTTCCCGCGCGATCGCCGGTGAGTTGATGCGCGCCCCAATTGGGTGGCGCATGCAACTCGTCCACGATCTCGACCGCCGCAAGATACGCGACCATCTTGCGCAGTCGACCAGCGACGTTCGCGTCCAGTCCCTTGGGCCTGCCGGTTTCGATGAACCGTCGCAGCGCCTTGTGCCGGACGCTCTCGATCTCCATGCTGTTATCTGAGGGTCTGCCTGTCGCCTGTCAAGATACGCGCGACGGAGAGGAGAATCTTGAACAGACTATCGCGCCTAGATATTCCTTTTGTCGCCCTCATCCTCGCCCAAGCCATGCATTCGGTCGAGGAATATGTCTTTCGCCTCTACGATCTGCTGCCGCCGGCGCGGGCGGTGAGCGGCGCCATTGGGCTCGACCGCGCCGGCGGCTTCGCCGTCGTCAACACGCTGCTGGTCGGGTTCGGCCTGGCCTGCTGGTTCGTCTGGGTGCGTCCAGGGCGGCGCCCGGCACGGGCGGTGGCGTTCGCCTGGGCGCTCCTCGAGACGCTGAACGGCCTCGGTCATTTCGCGCTGGCTTATGCGGCGGGCGGCTATTTTCCCGGCCTCTACACTGCGCCGTTGCTGCTCATCCTCGGCATCCGGCTGCTGGCGCGCCTCCTGCGGGGGTTCAGCCGAGCCGTTCCGTGACCAGCGCCGCGAGGTCGGCTTCCGGCCGGGCGCCGTAATGGGAGATGACTTCGGCGGCGGCGATGGCGCCGGTGCGCAGGCTCGCCTCGAGGCCGCGGCCGCGGGCGTAGCCGGCGAGGAAGCCGGCGGCGAACAGGTCGCCGGCGCCGGTCGTGTCGACGACTTGGGCGACCGGCTCGGCGGGGACGTCGACGCGCTCGCCCCCCTCGATCGCCAGCGCGCCCTGCTCGCTGCGGGTCACGACCAGCACGCCGACCTTCGGAGCCACTTCGGCCAGCGCCGAATTGAGGTCGGCGGCGCCGGTCAGCGACAATATCTCGTCCTCGTTGGCGAACAATATGTCGACGAAGCCCCCCGCAATCAGCTGGAGGAAGCCGTCGCGGTGGCGGTCGACGCAGAAGCTGTCCGAGAGGGTGAAGGCAACCTTGCGGCCGGCGCCGCGGGCGATCTCGATCGCCTGGGTCATGGCCCGCCGCGGCACTTCCGGGTCCCAGAGATAGCCCTCGAGATAGAGGATCGCGCTATCCTCGATCTGCTTGGGGTCGATCGCCTCGGCGGGAAGGTGTTGAGCAGCGCCGAGGAAGGTGTTCATCGTGCGCTGCCCGTCCGGGGTCACCAGCACCATCACCCGGCCGGTCGGCACGCCAATATCGATCGCCGGCGTGTCGAACTCGACTCCCGAGCCGCGAATGTCGTGGCGGTAGATCTCGCCGAGCTGGTCGTCGGCGACCTGGCCGATGAAGCCGGCTCGGGCGCCCAGCGCCGCGACGCCCGCCGCGGTGTTGCCGGCCGACCCGCCGCTGACCTCGCGCGCTGGTCCCATATGCTCGTAGAGCCGCGTCGCTTCCGCGGTGTCGATCAGGCGCATCGAGCCTTTTTCGAGCCCCTCGCGGGTGAGGAAGTCTTCGTCTATGGCGGCGATGATGTCGACGACGGCGTTGCCGATGGCAAGGACGTCGAGGCGGGGATCGGGCACGTGCGGCTTTCTGCTGTCGCGGAAGCGCCGCACCTAGACAAGCCGGCGCGCCGGGGCAACCGGCGGCTTCGCCAGTTCAGCGGCGCTCGGCCGGTGCCGGCAACGGCAGCGAGGACGCGTGAAGATGAATCACAAGCCAGCGGCGCGCTTGGCGGCGAAGGACGAGCGTCCGGCGGCCGACATTGTCGCCGCCCTCGAGATGGAAGGTCGCGACTGCGACGTTGCCGTAGCTTTGCACCCGAAGATCGCGCGGCGTCACATTTCCTCTTGTGGCGCCCCGGCGGCGTGCCGAGTCGAAGAAACGACCGAACCATTCGCCGATTGCCGCGCGGCCTTCGATCCGACGGACCGGGAAGGGTGCGGTTGGGAAAAACAGAGTCGCGTCCTCGGCGAACAACGCCTCGAAGCGGCCGCGGTCGAAACTGTTGAGGCCGGCGACGAAGGCGGCCACGGCGGCCTCGGCGCCGTCGGACGGAGCGACCGCCGCCGCGGATTGCGTCAGCGCCGATGCCGGAACGGCCGGCAGGGCGAGGAGAGCGAGCAAAGCGAACGTCTTGGACATGAAGCATACTCCCGATCGGCGGTTGCGAAAGCCGGCGCTGTCGCGAGGCTATCTAGCTGTCCAGAGTTTTAAGCACGACTTAAAAATAGGGTCAAGAATTTTTTAACTTGTACTTAAAAATCTCAGGCCTCGTTCTCCTCGCCGACCGAGAAGTCGGCGGGGCTTGCTTCGTAGTCGAGGAGGTCGCCGGGAAGGCAGCGCAGCACGGCGCACATGCGCGCCAGCGTCGAGAAGCGCAGGCCGCGCACTTTTCCGGAGCGGAACAGCGACAATTGGGTTTCGCTGATGCCGACCTTGCCGGCCACCTCGCGGGCGGTCATGCTTCGCCGCGCCAGAACGGCGTCGAGGGTGATGCGGATCGGCATCTAGAGAAACTCGTCCAGCTCAGCTTCGAGCAACCGGCTGCGCTCGCGATATTCCGCGCCAATTCTGATCAGCCGTGACACAAGCAGGATGGACGCGCCGACCAGTACCAGAACAAGGTAGGCTGGGTCGAAGCCGAAGCCCGCGAAGATTTGCGTGCGTCCGTCGGCAAAGCCTCGCGGCAGGGTCGCGCCGTGCAACAGCTGGACAACGGCTAGGTTCGCGGCGCCGCCAAGAATTAGCGACCAGCCGAGATGACGCAGCCCCCGTTCGACTGCCGGCACGAACAGCGCTCCCTGCGCGACATCGCGAAAGGCCACGGCGATCGCCGCGAGCCCCCAAAGGTAAAGCACCGCCGGGGTCCAGTAGAGCGCGTACAGGATGGTCCTCGCCGGCGCGTCGCGCGGCGGCCCATAAACCGCCGACAACATGCTCGCCCCCATGCCGGCGGCCAGCACCACCACAAGGACTGCTACTGACGCCGCGAACTGGCGGCTTCGGCGCCTCAACCTCTCTTCGCCATCCGGTTCCATCGCATCCTCACATTTTAAGGTTTACAATAAGCAGGACGGCGTTGGTTGTCCATCGCGGGTCGGCGTTGAGCGCAGCCCGCCGCTCGCCTAGGCTCAAGTCATGTTCCAAGCCTTCACCCTGTCGCTGGCCCAACTCGGCGATCCGCGCATCCGTTCGGTGCTGGTCAAGTCGGTGCTGCTGACCCTGCTGCTGTTCGCGGCCGCCGCCGCGCTCGCCGCCTCGCTTCTGACCGGCACCAACCCCTGCGGCATCGGCCCGCTCGACTATCGATGCACGATCGACGGCCAAGCGGGCGCGGCCATTGCCGTCCTGCTCGGCCTCGCGAGCTGGTTCCTGTTCCCCGCGGTCGCTATCGGCGTCCTCGGCATCTTCGCCGACGATGTCGTCGAGGCGGTAGAGGCGCGGCATTATCCGCAGGCGGCCGCCGCGGCGCGGCGCCCGACGGTCGGCGAGGGGCTCGCGCTCGGCCTGCGCTCGGCCGGACGGCTCGCTTTGTGGGACCTGCTCGCGATGCCCGGCTACGTCCTCCTGCTGGTCACCGGCATAGGCCCGTTCGCCCTTTTCTTCGCGACAATGCCGGCGTGCTCGGCCGCGATCTCGGCGAGATGGTCGCGGTCGGGCACCATCGCGGCCCGGCCTTGGAGGCCTGGCTTGCGGCCACCCGTGTCCGGCGCGCGCTGCTCGGCCTCGCCGTGACGTTCCTTTTCCTGATCCCTTTCGCCAATCTCCTCGCACCGGTGGTCGGCGCCGCAATGGCGGCACACCTGTTCCAGGGGGGACGGAAATGAAGACGGCAGCAACGCTTTTGGCAGCCGGAGCGGCGCTGCTTGCGGGATGCGCGCCGCGAGCGGTCGGCGAGGTCGCGCCCGCCGCCTCCGGGCCGGTGCGGCGGGCGCCGCCGCCGACGCAAGCCACCGCCGGGCTCGAGGCGGTGATCGGCCGCACCGCGGCGATGCTGACGGCCCGCTTCGGCGCCGCCGCGCTCGACATCCGCGAGGGCGATGCACGCAAGCTCCAGTTCGAGAGCGCGAGTTGTATCCTCGACGCCTATCTCTATCCGCCCGCCGCCGGCCGCGAGCCGATCGTCACCCACATCGACGCGCGCCTTCCGGACGGGCGCGACATGGACCGCGCCAGCTGCGTCGCCGCCCTGGCCGCCGCAAGGGCGCGGCGCTAACTTGAAGCCCTCCCCCTTGATGGGGGAGGGTTGGGTGGGGGTGGAGTCGATGCAGGCCTGAGCTTTTCCGGAGATTCCACCCCGCCCCAAACCCCTCCCCATCGAGGGGTGGGGCTTTCAAGGCGCGCAAGCGCCCACCGCGCCGCCTCCGCGACCACCGCGTCTTCGTCCCCAACCAGCCGCTCCAGCACGGGCGCCAGTTCCGCCTCTCCGCTATTTCCCGCGGCGATCGCGGCGTTGCGCACCATCCGGTTCCTCCCAATCCGCTTGATCGGCGATCCTGCGAAGACCTGGCGGAAGCCGGCATCGTCGAGCGCGAGCAGGTCCGCAAGGCGCGGCGCGGCGAGCTCGGCGCGGGGAAGGAACGCCTTGTTCGCGCGCGCGGCGTCGGCGAACCGGTTCCACGGGCAGACGGCCAGGCAGTCGTCGCAGCCGTAGATCCGGTTCCCGATCGCCGACCTGTATTCCTCCGGGATCGGGCCCTTATGCTCGATGGTGAGATAGGAGATGCAGCGCCTCGCATCGAGCCGGAAGGGCGCCGGAAAGGCGTTGGTCGGGCAGGCGTCGAGGCAGGCGCGGCAGCTGCCGCAGCGCGCGGCGTGCGGCACGTCCGCCGCGATCTCCAGCGTCGTGTAGATGGCGCCGAGGAACAGCCAGGAGCCGTCGGCGCGGCTGACCAGGTTGGTATGCTTGCCCTGCCAGCCGAGCCCGGCCGCCTCGGCGAGCGGCTTCTCCATCACCGGCGCGGTGTCGACGAAGACCTTGAGATCGCATTCCGCCTCCTCGACGAGCCATCGCGCCAGCGCCTTCAGCGCTTTCTTGATGAGGTCGTGATAGTCCGCGCCCTGCGCGTAGACCGAGATCCGGCCGAGATCGGGCCGCTGCGCCAGCGCCAGCGGGTCTCCGGCCGGCGCATAGCTCATGCCGAGCGCGATCACCGATTTCGCCTCGGGCCACAGGCCCTGCGGCGAGGCGCGGCGCTGGGCCGTCTCCTCCATCCAGATCATGTCGCCGTGGCAGCCCTCGGCGAGCCACTGGCGCAGGCGCTCGCCGGCCGCGGGCGCGGCGTCCGCGCGCGCGACCCCGATCGCGGAGAAGCCGAGCGCCCGCGCCTGCTCCTCGAGCCGTTCGCGCAGCTGGGGCTTGCCTGTCGTCACCGCCACTCGCTACCACAGCCGCGCTCATAAGGGGACCAATGTGGCGAACGGCTTAGCTATTGAAGCGAAGGGGCTTTTCAAGTCGTTCGACGGCAAGGAGGCGGTGCGCGGCATCGATCTCCAGGTGCCGGAGGGCAGCATCTACGGCATCCTCGGCCCCAACGGCGCCGGCAAGACGACGACGCTCCGCATGCTGCTCGGGATCATCGAGCCGGACAGCGGGCATCGCACCCTGCTCGGCCACGACGATCCGCTCGCGGCTGCCGGGATCGTCGGCTATCTGCCCGAGGAGCGCGGCCTCTATCCGGCCATGCACTGCCGCGACGCGATCGCCTTCATGGGCGCGCTGCGGGGCCTGCCGCTCGACGTCGGCCGCAGGCGGGGCGAGGTCCTGCTCCGGGAGAACGGCCTCGGCGACTATGTGACGAAGCCGATCAAGAGCCTCTCCAAGGGCATGGCCCAGACCGTGCAGCTGTTCGGGACGATCGTCCACCGCCCGAAGCTGATCGTGCTCGACGAGCCTTTCTCCGGGCTCGACGCGATGAACCAGGGACGGCTCGAGCATCTCATCCGCGAGGAAGCCGCGGCGGGCGCGACCGTGATCTTCTCGACCCACGTCATCGCCCATGCCGAACGGCTCTGCGAGCGGATCGCGATCATCGCCGGAGGCCGCGTCCGCTTCGAAGGCCTGGTGTCGGAAGCGCGCGACCGGCTCCGGCCGCAGGTTCGCCTCAGGACCCGCGCCGCCGACGGCCCCTGGCGTCCCGCCCTGCCGGCCGCCGCGGCGCTGCGCGAGGGGGTCTGGCATTTCGAGCTGCCCAAGGCGGGCATCGAGCCGCTCCTCAAGGCGCTGATCGACGGCCGCGCCGGCATCGAGGAGTTGTCGATCGAGCGGCCGGGCCTGCACGACGCCTTCGTCGCCATCGCCGGCGAGGAGGCGGCGCGAGAGCTGGCCGAAAGCGAGCGCGCCGATCTGGGAGCGGCGGCATGAACCGCCTGTTCCGCTCCGCCTGGGTGATCGCCCGCCGCGATTTCGTCGCCACCGTCTTCTCGCGCAGCTTCATCCTGTTCCTGCTCGCGCCGCTGCTGATCTTCGGCTTCAGCCTGCTCGC